>CAZDSL010000026.1:0-15994 GCA_964507655.1 uncultured Mycobacteriaceae bacterium
CCGGCGGCCGCCCGCCGGCGCGTCGCCCGAGGCCCCCTCCGCGCCACGGGCCGCCATCGCCTTGGCCACCGAATCGCGCCGCGCCGCAGGCGTCTCGTACTTGGACGGCAGCGCCTGCCTCGGCCGCGGCCGCGCCACCAGCACCAGGCCGGCGACCGCGGCGAGCAGCCCGCCCACGATGGCCAGCGCGATCGGCGCAGGGTGCGTCTGCGACGCCGTCACCACCGACCCCGCCCGCAGCTCGCCCAGCTTCATCACGTGGTCCACCGACGCCGCCGAGCCGAGCGCCAGCGCCGAGCGCACCACCACCGTCGCCCCGGCCGCGGCCACCACGAGCCCCACCAGCCGCTGCGCCACGCCGCGCACCGCGAACATGGCCGCGATGCCCGCCAGCAGCACCAGCGCCAGCGGCGTGAGCTCCGACGCCCAGGTGCTGCCGTCGAAGGTGCCGTCGACGGGCGGCTGCAGCCCGTTCTCGTAGGTGTAGGACACCCACGTCATCCGGCTCGCCGCCCACACCGCGAGCGCCCCCAGCGCCAGGCCCAGGGCGACGCCGCCCATGCGGCGCGCCTGCCGCCGCCGCTCGGCCGCCGCGCCGCCGTGCTCGTCCACCAGAGCCGACTCACTCATCGCGCGCCTCCCTGCGCCCGCCCACGGGCACGAGCGTCTCGGCCGCCGCGATCGCCCGCAGCACCGCCGAGGCCTTGTCGCGGGTCTCGCGTTCCTCGCTCTCGGGCACCGAGTCGGCCACCACCCCCGCCCCGGCCTGCACGTACGCCGTGCCCGCCTTCATCACGGCCGAGCGGATGGCGATGGCCGTGTCCGCGTCGCCCGCGAAGTCGAGGTATCCGACGATCCCGCCGTACACCCCGCGGCGCGACACCTCGAGCTCCTCGATGAGCTCGAGCGCCCGCGGCTTGGGCGCGCCCGAGAGCGTGCCGGCCGGGAAGCAGGCGGTGACCGCGTCGAGGGCGGTGGCGTCATCGCGCAGCCGGCCCGACACCGTGGACACCAGGTGCATGACGTGGCTGTAGCGCTCGACGTGGCGGTAGTCGGCGACGGTGACCGAACCGGGCACGCACACCTTGCCCAGGTCGTTGCGGCCGAGGTCGACGAGCATCAGGTGCTCGGAGTTCTCCTTCTCGTCGGCGACGAGGTCCTTGGCCAGCAGGATGTCCTCCTCCTCGGTGGCGCCGCGCCAGCGCGTGCCCGCGATGGGGTGCGTGGTGGCGCTGCCGTCGGCCACCGTCACCAGCGCCTCGGGGCTCGAGCCCACCACGGAGAAGCCCTCCGCGCCGCCCACCGGGGGCAGCGTGAGCAGGAACATGTAGGGGCTGGGGTTGGACGCGCGCAGGATCCGGTAGACGTCGAGCGGGCTGGCGTCGGTGTCCATCTCGAAGCGCTGCGAGAGCACCACCTGGAACGCCTCGCCCGCGGCGATGTCGCCTTTGAGCCGGCGCACGCCCGCGTGGAACTCCTCGGCGGTGCGCTGCCGGCGGTAGACGGGCTCGGGCCGCTCGTAGGCCGCCACCGTGGAGGGCGCGGGCGCCGAGAGCAGCCCCGTCATCGCGTCGAGGCGGGCGACGGCGTCGTCGTAGGCCTCGTCCACCCGCTCGTCGCTACCGTCCCAGTTCACCGCGTTGGCGATGAGGGTGATCGTGCCCTCGTGGTGGTCCACCGCCGCCAGATCGGTGGCCAGCAGCATCACCATCTCCGGCAGGGCGAGGTCGTCGGCCGTGGTGGAGGGCAGCCTCTCGATGCGCCGGACCGTGTCGTAGCCGAGGTAGCCCACCATGCCGCCGGTGAGCGGCGGCATGCCCTCGATGTGTTCGGACGCGAGCAGGCGCAGGGTCTCGCGCAGCGCGGCGATCGGGTCGCCTCCCGACGGCGCGCCGGCCGGCACGCTGCCCAGCCACGCGGCCTCCCCGTCGACGACGGTGAGCGCCGCCGGGCTGCCCGCGCCGATGAACGACCAGCGCGACCACGAGCGGCCGTGCTCGGCCGACTCGAACAGGAACGTGCCGGGCCGCCCGCCCGCCAGCTTGCGGTAGGCCGACAGGGGCGTCTCGGAATCGGCGAGCACCTTGCGCGTCACCGGCACCACGCGGTGCTCGGCGGCCAGCGCCCGGAACGTCTCCCGCGTGGTGGTCAGGTGCGCGGGTGCGGCGGCCGGTGCGGCGGACGCCGTGGGTGTTGCCTCCATGCGGCCGATTGTCCCAGGCCCGCCGTCACTTCTGCGACAGCGGTACCCCGCCCACCCCCCATGCCTCGCGGGGGACGTCGGTGACGGTGACCCACACCGCGCTCTCCGGCTTGCCCGACGCCTGCGCGTAGGCCCGCGTGACCGCGGCGATGACGTCGGCCTTCTGTGCATCGGTGAGGCCCGGGGTCTGGCTGATCTGGATCAGAGGCATGGCCCGACGCTACCCGCACCGCGGGCGGCGCCGGGCCGGCGCCGGCTCACTGCTCCGGCAGCGCCGCGAAGGCCGCCTTCGTGTCGTTGTACCAGCCCATCGCCTTGCGCGGATGCAGCCAGCGCCACTTCATCTCCTTGCGGGCGGGCTCGTGCTCGGCGTCGCCGATCTGCTTGAGGTGACGGTCCTGGGCCTTGATGACGTCGTCGGCCGTCTCGCCGTGGAAGGCCAGATCGCAAGGGCCACCGAGCTGGCGGCAGGTCATCGTCTTCATGGTCTTCGTCCTCCCGTGCGCCGGCCCCGCGGAATGCGGGCCGGCCGGTGCACCGTGCACCTGCCTTGTTGACGACCGGGCGGCGGAAAGTGTGACCGCCGCGCCGGGCCGCTCCCCCGGCCGCCTAGCGGGCCCCCTTCTCGGCGCCTCCCGCCCGGCGGCGCAGCGCCTCGAGCAGCGCCGGGTCGGCCCGGAAGTCGATGCGCTGCACCCGCCCGCCGGCCAGGGTGAAATCGAACGCGACCCGCGGCCGCCCGCGCAGGAACCAGGCCGCGCCGGGGCGGCCGTCGACGAACACCGGCAGCGCCGACGAGGCCGCGCCGTTGAACATCGCGGCCACCTCGTCACGCCCGCCGAGGTGCGCGGGCGTGCCCTCCGCCACGGCGGCCGCGTCGCCCGCGACGATCACGTCGGGGGCGAGCAGCTCGACCAGCCGCGCGAAGCGCCCCTCACGCGCGGCGTCGAGGAAGGCGTCCACGACCTCCCAGTCGGCGGGCGTCGTCGCCGACACCGCCGCGACCGAGTCCGACGGCGCCGCCTCGGCGGTCGCGCCCGCCCCGAGCCTCCCCCGCGCCCGCGACGCCGCCTTGCGCGCGGCGGCCGGTGAGCAGCCCAGGATGCGGCCGATGGTGGCGAAGTCGACGGCGAACGAGTCGTGCAGCACGAACGCCACCCGTTCGGCCGGCCGCAGCGCGCCGACCACCAGCCCCATCGCCGCGCGCACGTCGTCGGCGTCCGCGGCGGCGACGGCCGGGTCGTGGGCGGGGGCGGGCTCTGCGGAGGCAGGCGGCTCCACCTCGGCGTACGGCTCGGCGCGCCGGCCCTTGAGCACGTCCAGGCACAGCCGGGTGGTCACCGTGGTGAGCCATGCGGGCAGGTCGTCGACGGGCGCGGCGGCCCCGTACAGCCGCAGCCACGCCTGCTGGACCACGTCCTCGGCCTCGGTGCGGTCGTCGAGGATGCGCGCGGCGATGCGCAGCAGCCGGGGGCGCTCGGCCTCGAACAGCGCCGCCTCGTCCATCGCGGCCCCGTGCGGATCGGCGCGGGTGCCTCCCGCGTCGGCGCTCATGCGCCGGCCGCACGTCCGACGACCGGCGGCAGGTCCGCCGCCGTGACGATGCCGGGCGGCGCCGCCACCACCCGCGGCACCGCGTTGACCACCGGCATGGCCGTGTAGATCATGCCGAGGCCCATGTAGCCCTCCTCGTCCCAGTCGCGCGGGGGAAGACAGGTGACGGCGGCGCGCATCGTGGGCCTGCCGTGCACGCGGATGTCGTAGCCGTGGCGCAGCGGCTCCGGCGGGGTGGTGTGTGCGCCCATGATCCAGTTGAAGCCGGCGCTCACCAGGAGGTGGTCGCCCGCCCAGCCGCGGTGGTGCCCCATCACCCCGCCCACGGTGCCCTCCGGGATCCGCAGGAAGCCGAGGTCGCTGTCGCCCGCGGCGGCGGTGAAGGTGACGGCGAAGTCGATGCGGTCGAGCGTGGCGCCGAGCGCGTCGGCCGTCATCGCCACCGCCTCGGCGAACACCTCGGTGGCCCTCCCCACCGCCTCGGCCAGCCCCGGCTCGGCCGGATCGCGCCCGAACCCCATCGCCGTCTGCGTGGCGGCCGAGGCGTAGCCGGACGCGTCGGCCGATTCGGTGATGCTCACCCGGTCGACGCGCTCGCAGCAGCCGGACAGCGCGAGCGCGATGGCGTTGCTCATGCCCGGGTGCGCGCCGCTGCCGTAGATCGTGGCGCGGCCCCGGGCGCAGGCCGCCTCGATGCGGGCCAGCTCGTGCGGCGGCAGGGTGCCGCCGGTGATCCACGCCGACGAGGTGCACACGTCGACGCCGGCCTCGAGCAGCCGGACCAGGTCGTCGGTGGAGGGCCACAGCGGGGTGTAGACGCAGGCGTCGGGTGCCAGTGCGAGCAGCGCGTCGACGTCGCCCGTGGCGAGCACCCCGGACGGCCGCTCCGCCCCGGCCAGCTCCGCGGCGTCCACCCCGCGCTTGGCGGCCTCGTGGGCGTACACGCCGACGAGGAGCATGTCGCTGCGGCCGAGGATCGCGTGCAGCGCGCGCCGCCCCACGTTGCCGGTGGTCCACTGGATGACGCGGATGGGGCGGTTGCGCATGGCTCTCCCGGTGGCGCGGCGGACTGGAAGTGTCGTCGGCCACATGCAACCAGGCGGCGCGCGGCCGGGCAAGCGCCGCGCCCGGCGCCCGCCGCGCTACTGGCCGGCGGGCCTGTCGGGCAGCGCGGTGCGCGCGGTGACGTTCATGCGATTCCACACGTTGATCACCGAGATCGTCATGATGAGCTCGACGATCTCCTGCTCGTCGAACTGCTCGGACACGCGCTGCCACACCGCGTCCGAGACGCCGTCGGCGATGAGCGTGACCTGCTCGGTGAGCGCCAGCGCCGCCTGCTCGCGCGCGTCGAACAGCTCCGGCGCCTCGTGCCACGCGGCGATGAGGTCGATCTTGCGCTGCGGCACCCCCGCCTCGCGGGCCTCCGCGGTGTGCATGTCGAGGCACCAGGCGCAGTGGTTGATCTGCGACGCGCGGATGTCGACGATCGCGGTGAGCGCCGCGCCGAGGCTCCCGGAGTTGACGTACTTCTGCAGGCCCAGCACCGCCGTGTACGCGTTCGGGTCGACATCGTGGATGGACATGCGCTGGGTCGAGGTCATGGCTCCGCCTTCCTGCGGTCATCGTGCTGATCGCACCGCCGCCGGGCGCGGCGGCCGGGTGCGCAGGATCGACGCTACCCCTCACCCGCGGCCCTCCCCGGCGCACGCACGCCGCGCCGTCCGCGACCCCCCGCGACCCCCGCGCGGCCCCTGCACACGGCCGTGCCCGCACGTAGGCTCGGTGGCGGCACCCGTCCCTCGGCCACGATCGGTCCCCGCCATGTCCGACACCCCCGAGCACCCCGGCCCCGAGCAGCGCATCTTCGGCGAGCAACGCATCTTCGACGAGCAGCGCGCGGCGATGGTGCACCGGCTGCGCCGCGCCGGGTTCACCGATGCGCGCCTGCTGCGGGCCATGGGCACGGTGCCGCGCGAACGCTTCGTCCCCGTCCGCCGCGCCGCCGAGGCCTACGCGGATCACCCCGTGCATATCGGCTCGGGGCAGACCGTGTCGGCGCCCGACATCGTCGCCCTCACCGCCGGAGCGCTCGGGCTGACCGGCCGCGAGACGGTGCTCGAGGTGGGCGGCGGCTCCGGGTATGCGGCGGCGGTGCTGGGGCTGCTGGCCCGGCGGGTCGTGTCGATCGAGCGGCGGGCCGACCTGGCCGCGCGGGCCGGCGCCGTGCTCGGCGACCTCGGCTACGGCAATGTCGAGATGCGGCACGGCGACGGCGCCCTGGGCGCCCCCGACGACGCGCCCTTCGACGCGATCGCCGTCGCCGCCATGGCCGACGAGGTCCCGCCGGCCCTCGTCGCGCAGCTGGCGCCGCACGGCGTGCTGGTGTGCCCGGTGGGCCGCCGCGGCGACGGGCACCTGGTGCGCTACGCCGACGGCCGGCGCCGCAGGCTCGGCGCCGTGCGGTTCGTGCCGCTGGTGGAGGGCACCGACGGGTGACGGTCGGCCGCTACTCCTCGCCGAGCAGCAGGTCGGCGTCGAAGCACGTGTGATCGCCGGTGTGGCAGGCGCCGCCGGTCTGGTCGACGGTCATGAGCAGCGTGTCGCCGTCGCAGTCGAGGCGCACCTCGTGCACGTGCTGCGTGTGCCCCGACGTCTCGCCCTTGACCCAGTACGACTGCCGCGACCGCGACCAGTAGGTGGCCTTGCGGGTGCGCAGGGTGCGGGCCAGGGCCTCGTCGTCCATCCACGCGACCATGAGCACGTCGCCGCTGGAACGCTCCTGCACCACCACGCACAGCAGGCCGTCGTCGGTGCGCTTGAGGCGCGCGGCGATCGCCGGGTCGAGCGACGACTCGGCCGCCGGGACGCGCTCGCCGCCGCTCATCGGACCACCAGCCCTTCCGCCGCCATGGCGGCCTTGACGTCCGGGATGGACACCTCGCCGAAGTGGAAGATGCTCGCCGCCAGCACCGCGTCGGCGGCCGCGCGCACCGCCGGGGCGAAGTGCTCGGCCCGGCCCGCGCCGCCCGAGGCGATCACCGGCACGTCCACCACCGCGCGCACCGCCGCGATCATCGGCAGGTCGAAACCGTTCTTGGTGCCGTCGCCGTCCATCGAGTTGAGCAGGATCTCGCCCACGCCCAGCTCGGCGCCGCGCGCGGCCCACTCGACGGCGTCGAGCCCGGTGCCGCGGCTGCCCCCGTGGGTGGTGACCTCCCAGCCCGACGGGGTGGGCGCGCCGCCCTCGGGCACGCGGCGCGCGTCCACCGACAGCACCACGCACTGGGCGCCGAAGCGGCGGCTCAGCTCGGTGAGCAGCTCGGGGCGGGCGATGGCCGCGGTGTTGACGCCCACCTTGTCGGCGCCCGCGCGCAGCAGCTGGTCGGCATCGTCCACCGAGCGCACGCCGCCGCCCACGGTGAGCGGGATGAACACCTGCTCGGCCGTGCGGGTGACCACGTCGAGCATGGTGCCGCGGCCGGCCTTGGAGGCGGTGACGTCGAGGAAGGTGAGCTCGTCGGCGCCGGCCGCGTCGTAGGCGGCGGCCAGCTCGACCGGGTCGCCGGCGTCGCGCAGGTCGGCGAAGTTGACGCCCTTGACCACGCGGCCGTCGTCGACGTCGAGGCAGGGGATCACGCGGACCGCCAGCGTCATGTGTGTGCTCCGTTCCGATGCTCGGGTTGCGGGTGCGGGCGCCGCTAGCGCGGCAGGTAGCCGGACGGGTCGCCCAGGTCGAGGAACACCTGCAGCATCTCCTGCTGCACCCCCGGGGCGCCCACCACCACCGAGGGCGAGCGGATGGTCCACTCGTCGCCGGCGAGGTCGGTGACCACGCCGCCGGCCGCGCGCACCAGCGCGACCCCCGCCGCATTATCCCACGGATTGTCGCCGAAGCCGACCGCCGCATCCAGCACGCCGGCCGCGGTGAAGGCCAGGTCGGCGCCGGTGCAGCCGTGCATCCGCAGGCGTGCGACGCGGCGGCTGAGCTCGCCCAGCGCGGCGATGCGGTAGCGGCCCGGGTACGGCCCGCGCCCCTCGATGTTCAGCGCGCCCAGGCCCACCACCGAGCGGCCGAGGCGCCGCGGCGCCAGCGGCGGCAGCGGCTCGCCGTCGCTGGTGACCGGGCCGCCGACGATGCCCGCGATGCGCCGGCCGATGAGCGGCAGCCAGGTGAGCCCCAGCACGGGGACGCCGTCGTGCAGCAGCGCCAGCAGCACCCCCGCCATCGGCAGGCCCACCGAGTAGTTGTAGGTGCCGTCCACGGGGTCGAGCACCCACACGGTGCCGCGGTCGAGCGGGGGCCCGCCGTACTCCTCGCCGTGCACGGGGATGCCGGTGCGCTCGCGCAGCTCCTCGCCCAGCCGGCGCTCCAGATCCAGGTCGACGGCGGTGGCGAAGTCGGACGGCCCCTTGGCCACCGCCCCGGGCGCGCCCACGCGGGTGCGGAACTCGCCGGCCACGCCGTCGAGCAGGGCCGCCCCCTGGGCGAGCAGGCGGCGCGGGTCTTCGGGCAGCCCCGTGGGGATCCCCTGGCCCGCCTGCGCCGTCATCGCCTGGCCGTGCCTGCGCGTCGTCAGCCGGCCACCGCGGCGAGCGCCTCGGGCAGCGTGAACCGGCCGGCATAGAGGGCCTTGCCCACGATCGCCCCCTCCACGCCCGCGCCGGTGAGCCCGGCGATGGCGCGCAGGTCGTCCAGCGTGGACACGCCGCCCGACGCGATCACCGGGGCGGACGTCTCCTGGCACACCGCGGCGAGCAGGTCGAGGTTCGGCCCCTGCAGGGTGCCGTCCTTGCTCACGTCGGTGACCACGTAGCGCGAGCAGCCCTCACGGTCGAGGCGCGCGAGCACCTCCCACAGGTCGCCGCCGTCGCTCACCCAGCCGCGGCCGCGCAGCCGCCACGCGCCGTCGATGAGCTTGACGTCGAGGCCCACGGCGACGCGGTCGCCGTAGTCGGCGATGGCCTTGGCGCACCACTCGGGATTCTCGATGGCCGCGGTGCCCAGGTTGACGCGGGCGCAGCCGGTGGCCATGGCGGCGTCCAGCGACTCTTGGTCGCGGATGCCCCCGGACAGCTCCACCTTGACGTCGAGCTCCGACACCACCTGCGCGAGCAGCTCGCGGTTGGAGCCGCGGCCGAAGGCGGCGTCGAGGTCGACCAGGTGCACCCACTCGGCGCCGTCGGACTGCCACTGCAGGGCGGCGTCGCGGGGGGCGCCGTAGGACGTCTCGCTGCCGGCCTCCCCTTGCACGAGGCGGACGGCGTGACCATCGGCGACATCGACCGCCGGAAGCAGAACAAGACTCACGGCGTCGAGCCTAGTCATCGCCGGGCGTGCGGACCCCGCCGGGTGCTACCGGCCGAGGTACCGCGCGGTGAGCCGGCGCGAGAGCACCGACAGCGCCGCCACCGCCGCGATCACCGCGGCGGCGACGATCGCCAGCCCCCAGCCGGGCGGGGGCTTGAGCAGCACGATGAGCACGGTGGCGAGAGCGAAGACCACCGCCACGGCGAGAACGCTGAGCAGCGCGAGGCGCACGAAGTAGCCGACGAACCGGGGATCCATGGGCCTGCGCCCGCCGGGCGCGCGCGACCGCCGCTCCGCCGGGCCGTCCGCGTCACCGTCCACACGCCGAGACTGCCACACCGGCGCGCCGCGCGCAGGCGGCCGCGGACCGGTCAGAGGCCGTCGACCCAGTTGCGCAGCAGCCGCGCGCCGGCGTCGCCGGACTTCTCCGGGTGGAACTGGGTGGCGCACAGCGGGCCGTTCTCGACGGCGGCGACGAACCGCTCGCCGTGCTCCGCCCAGGTGACGCGGGCGGGCGGGAGCACGTCGGACGGCGGCAGGCCCCAGCTGCGCGCCGCGTAGGAGTGCACGAAGTAGAAGCGGGTGCCGGCGTCGAGACCGCGGAACAGCCGCGAATCCTCCGGCGCCGTCACCGTGTTCCACCCCATGTGCGGCAGCACGTCGGCGTGCAGGCGGTCGACGGTGCCCGGCCACTCGCCGCACCCCTCGGTCTCGATGCCGAACTCGACCCCGCGCTCGAACATGATCTGCATGCCCACGCAGATGCCCAGCACCGGGCGGCCGCCGGCGAGCCGCTTGCCCACGATGCGCTCGCCGCGCACCGCCCGGAATCCCTCCATGCAGGCGGCGAACGCGCCCACGCCCGGGACGACCAGTCCGTCGGCCTCCAGCGCGGTGTGCGGGTCGGCGGTGACGGTGACCCGCGCCCCGGCGCGCACCAGCGCCCGCTCGGCCGAGTGCAGGTTGCCGGAGCCGTAGTCGAGCAGCGTGACGGTCTTGGCGGTCATCGTGTCCTTCCGTGCGCGGCGGGGGCGGGCCCGCTCACCATTGGCCGATCATCTGCAGCACGCCGCCCGCCACGGCGAGGGCGCCGAGCACGCCGAGCACCACCGTGGCGGCCTTGTTGACCTTGTAGAGGCTGTACGCGCCGCCGAGCAGGAACCCGGCCAGGATGAACAGGCCGTAGACGGCGAAGTCCTTCACAGGGCTCCCTTGGTGGACGGCACACCGGTGACGCGCGGGTCGGGCTCGACGGCCTCGCGCAGCGCGCGGGCGACGGCCTTGAACTGCGCCTCGGTGATGTGGTGCGGGTCGCGGCCGTACAGGGTGCGCACGTGCAGGGCGATCCGCGCGTGCGAGGCGAGCGACTCGAACACGTGCCGGTTGATCACCGTGTAGTACGGCACGCCCGGGTAGCCGCCGATGACGCTGTGGGTGAGCTGCTCGGGCTCGCCGGTGTGCACGCAGTAGGCGCGCCCCGAGACGTCGACGGCCGCGTGCGCGAGCGTCTCGTCCATGGGGATGAAGCAGTCGCCGAACCGGCGGATGCCCTTCTTGTCGCCCAGCGCCTGCAGCAGGGCCTGGCCCAGCACGATGGCCGTGTCCTCCACCGTGTGGTGGGCGTCGATCTCCACGTCGCCCTGCGCGCGCACCGTCAGGTCGAAGCTGCCGTGCACGCCGAAGGCGGTGAGCATGTGGTCGAAGAAGGGCACGCCGGTGGAGACGTCGACGATGCCGGTGCCGTCGAGCCCCAGCTCCACGGAGATGGAGGATTCGCTGGTGGCGCGCTCCACGCGCGCGGTGCGTCCGGTCACTGCTGGGCGTCCTTCTCGTCGAGGGTGGCGGGGTCGGAGGGGTCTGTCAGGTCGGTGGCGGCGAGCTCGCGTGCCGCCAGGAGGAAGGCCTCGTTCTCCTCCGCCAGGCCGATGGTGGTGCGCAGGTGCCCGGCGATGCCGACGTCGCGGATGAGCACGCCGCGGTCGAGGAACCGCTGCCAGCTCGCCGCCGCATCGGTGAAGCGGCCGAAGAGCACGAAGTTGGCGTCGGAGGGCACCACCGAGTATCCGCAGGACGCGAGCTCCGCGCACACCCGTTCGCGCTCGGCGATGAGCTTGTCGACCGCCGCCAGCGTCTCCTCGGAGTGCCGCAGGGCCGCGCGCGCCGCCTCCTGGGTGAGCACCGACAGGTGGTAGGGCAGCCGCACCAGCAGCAGCGCCTCCACGACGGCCGGCGCCGCGGCCAGGTAGCCGAGGCGCCCGCCCGCGAATGCGAACGCCTTGCTCATGGTGCGCGAGACGACCACCCGCGAGGGGTACTCGTCGATCAGCGCCACCGCGCTGGGGGCCGACGAGAACTCCGCGTACGCCTCGTCGACGATGACGATGCCCGGCGCCGCGTCGAGGATGGTGCGCAGATCGTCCAGCCCGATGCTGTGCCCGGTGGGGTTGTTGGGACTGGTGACGAAGACGACGTCGGGCCGGTGCTCGGCGACCACCGCGGCGGCGGCCTCCGCGTCGATGGTGAAGTCGTCGCGGCGCGGGGTGGGCAGCCAGCGCGTCTGCGTGCCCGACACGAGGATCGGGTGCATCGAATAGGACGGCACGAAGCCCAGCGCCGTGCGCCCGGGGCCGCCGAACACCTGCAGCAGCTGCTGGAGCACCTCGTTGGAGCCGTTGGCGGCCCACAGGTTCGCCGCGCCCAGCGGCACGCCCGTGCGGCGGCCCAGGTAGGCGGCCAGGTCGGTGCGCAGCGCCACCGCGTCGCGGTCGGGATACCGGTTGAGGTCGGCGGCCGCCGCCCGGACGGCCTCGGTGATCTCGGCGACGAGCGCGGGGCTGGGCGGGTGCGGGTTCTCGTTGGTGTTGAGCCGGTACGGCACGTCGAGCTGCGGCGCCCCGTAGGGTGAGCGGCCGCGCAGGTCGTCGCGGATCGGCAGCGCGGCGAGGTCGAGCCCGGAGCCGGGGACGTCGCCGCCCGGCGTCTGTTCAGTCATGGGGTTCCTCGGGGGAAGTCGGTTCTCGGGGCGCGGCGCCGGGGCGCCGGCCTCAGGGCACGAGCGGCTCGAAGCGCAGCCGCACCGCCTCACCGTGCGCGGGCAGGTCCTCGGCGTTCGCGAGCGCGATCACCTGGCGGTGCACGTCGCGCAGCGCGTCCTCGGTGTAGTCCACCACGTGGATGCCGCGCAGGAACGTCTGCACGCTCAGCCCCGACGAGTGCCGAGCGCACCCGGCGGTGGGCAGGACGTGGTTGGAGCCGGCGCAGTAGTCGCCCAGGCTCACCGGCGCCCACGGGCCCACGAACACCGCGCCCGCCGAGCGCACGCGCGCGGCCACGGCGGCGGCGTCGGCCGTCTGGATCTCGAGGTGCTCGGCCGCGTAGGCGTCCACCACCGTGAGCCCCTGGTCGATGCCGTCGACGAGCACCACGCCCGACTGGCGGCCCGACAGCGCGGTGGCCACCCGCTCGGCGTGCTTGGTGACGCCGAGCTGGGCGTCCACGGCCCGCTCCACGGCGTCGGCGAGCTCCGCGGAGGTGGTCACCAGCACGCTGGCGGCCATCACGTCGTGCTCGGCCTGGCTGATCATGTCGGCCGCCACGTGCACCGGGTCGGCGGTGCCGTCGGCGAGGATCGCGATCTCGGTGGGGCCGGCCTCGGCGTCGATGCCCACCGCGCCGCGGCACAGGCGCTTGGCGGCGGTGACGTAGATGTTGCCGGGGCCGGTGATCATGTCGACCGGCACCAGCTCGTCGGAGCCGTCCACCACGGCCGTGTCGGTGCCGCCGTAGGTGAGCAGCGCCACGGCCTGCGCGCCGCCGACGGCCCACACCTCCTCGACGCCCAGCAGCTGCGCCGCCGCGAGGATGGTGGGGTGCGGCAGCCCGCCGAACTGCGCCTGCGGCGGCGAGCACACCACCAGCGAGCCCACGCCGGCCTCCTGCGCGGGCACCACGTTCATCACCACGGACGACGGGTAGACGGCGTTGCCGCCGGGCACGTACAGGCCCACCCGCTCCACCGGCACCCAGCGCTCGGTGACGGTGCCGCCGGGCACCACCTGGGTGGTGACGTCGGTGCGCCGCTGCGCCGCGTGCACGGTGCGGGCGCGCGCGATCGACGTCTCGAGCGCGGCGCGCACCTCCGGGTCGAGGCCGTCGAGGGCCTTCCCCAGTTCCTCGCGGGGCACGCGGACCGTCGCGGGGCGCACCCCGTCGAACTTCTCGCTGAGGTCGAGGGCCGCCGCGGCACCGCGGGCGCGCACGTCGTCCACCACCGGCTGCACCTGATGCAGCACAGCGTCCACATCGACGCCGCCGCGCGGCAGCTCGGCGCGCAGGCGGGCTCGCGAGGGCGAGGTGCCACGCAGGTCGAGGCGGGCGAGCTGGACGCGGGCGGGCATGGGGGTCCTCTCGGTGGGGCGGGTCCGGGCGGGTGGGGCGGGTCCGGGCGGGTCCGCCGCGTCCGCAGCACGGCGGCCGGGCGGCCGCGGCGCCGTCCGTCCTCCCAGGATAGTCCGGCCACGCGCCCGCGGGCACACGCCCCTGACAGCGCAGCGGGCGCCGCGGCGCGGCGGGCGATCACATGTCGAGGCCCAGGTCGAGCACGCGCACCGAATGGGTGAGCGCCCCCACGGCCAGGAAGTCGACGCCGGTGCGCGCGTAGTCGGCGGCCGCGTCGAGGGTGAGCCCGCCGGACGACTCGAGCCGCGCCGCCGGGGCGTGCTTGTCGCGGCGCTGCACGGCGATCTGCGTCTGCCACACCGGGAAGTTGTCCAGCAGCACCAGCTCCGCGCCCGCGGCGAGCACCGCGTCGAGCTGCTCGAGGGTGTCCACCTCCACCTCGCAAGGCAGGTCCGGCGCGGCGGCGCGCACCGCCTGCAGCGCGGCCGTCACCGAGCCTGCCGCCACCACGTGGTTGTCCTTGATCAGCGCCTCGTCGCCCAGGCCCATGCGGTGGTTGACGCCGCCGCCCACGCGCACCGCGTACTTCTGCAGGTCGCGCAGGCCGGGCAGGGTCTTGCGGCTGTCGCGGATGCGGCAGCGCGTGCCCTCCACCGCGGCCACCCAGCGGGCCGTCTCGGACGCGATCCCGGACAGGTGGCACACCAGGTTGAGCATGGTGCGCTCGGCCGTGAGCATGCCGCGGGCCGGCGCGTCGAGGCGCAGCACCGCGGTGCCGGGCGCCACGCGCGTGCCGTCGGCGACCCGGTCGAGCACCCGGTAACCGCCGGCGCCCAGCACCTCGTCGAGCACCAGCAGCGCCACGTCGAGGCCGGCCACCACGCCGTCCTCGCGGCTCACCATGGCGGCCTCGCCGCGCGCGTCGGCGGGCACCGTGGCGGCCGAGGTGATGTCGGGGCCGTAGCGCAGGTCCTCGTCGAGGGCGGTGCGGACCAGTGCCCGCGCGGCCTCCACGTCGAAACCCGCCGGGGTGGCGGTCGGGTCCGCGCCGGTTCCATTCGCGCTCATCGCGCTGCTCCTGCCGTGTCGTAGGGGTGGGCGCCGGCGTCGTCCGCGGGCGGGCCGGCGATGCGCGGGGCGCCGCCCTCGCCGAGCGTCACCGTGATGCTGCGCCGCCACCCCTCCGCGGCGGCGGGGTGGTCGTCGCGGGTGTGGCATCCGCGGGTCTCGGTGCGCGCGGACGCGGCCAGCAGCACGGCGCGGGCGGCGAGCGTGAGGGCCGCCCCCTCGGCGTCCTCGCGGGTGCGCAGGATCACCGGCTCGGCCGCGGCGGCCAGCGCGTCGCCCGCGGCCGTGAGCCCCCCGCCCGTGCGCAGCACCGCGGCGTGGGCGGTCATCAGCTCCTGCACCCGCTCGCGGGGGGCCGTCGGCGCCAGGCGCAGCGCGGCGTCGCCCACCTCCGGGTTGCGCCGGGCCCGCGCCACCGCCGCGATGCCCGCGCGCTCCCCCACCACGAGCCCCTCCAGGAGGCTGTTGGAGGCGAGCCGGTTGGCGCCGTGCAGGCCGGTGCGCGCCGCCTCGCCCGCGGCGAGCAGCCCGGGCACGCCGGTGCGGCCGTGCACGTCGGTGACGATGCCGCCGCACGAGAAGTGCGCCGCGGGGGTCACGGGGATGCGGTCGGCGGCCGGGTCGATGCCGAGCAGGGCGCACGACGCCGTGATCGTGGGGAAGCGGGCGGCGAACCCCTCGATCGCACGCGCGTCGAGGTAGACATGGTCGTCGCCCGTCTCGCGCAGCCGCGCGGCGATGGCGCGCGCCACGACGTCGCGGGGGGCGAGGTCGCCCATCGGGTGCACGCCGTCGGTGATCCGCCGGCCGCGGGCATCGACGAGCACCGCGCCCTCGCCGCGCACCGCCTCGCTCACCAGCGGGCTGCGGCCCCGCCCGCACGGAACGTGCAGGGCGGTGGGATGGAACTGGATGAACTCGATGTCGGCGATGGCGGCACCCGCGTCGAGCGCCAGCGCGAGGCCGTCGCCCGTCGCCGCGGCCGGGTTGGTGCTGTTGGCGTACAGGCGGCCGAGGCCGCCCGTGGCGAGCAGCACCGAGGGCGCGTGGACCACGCCGTGGCCGTCGGGGGTCACCGCGACGACGCCGGTGACGCCCGCATGGTCGGTGACGACGCGCAGCACCGCGGCGTCGTGCACCCGGGCGATGCCGCCCTCGCCGGGGGCGCAGGCCGCGTCGAGCGCGCGCTGCACCTCGGCGCCGGTGGCGTCGCCGCCCGAGTGCAGGATGCGGCGCACCCTGTGGCCGCCCTCGCGGGTGACGGCGTACTCGCCGCCGGGGGCGCGGTCGAACCGGGCGCCGGCCTCGATCAGCCAGGTCAGTGCCCGTTCGCCGTCGGCGACGATGGAGTCGACGGCCGCGCTGTCGCACAGGCCCGCGCCCGCGTCGCAGGTGTCGGCGGCGTGCGCGGCGGGGGTGTCGAGCCCGCGCCGGGCCACCGCCACGCCGCCCTGCGCGAA
>CAZDSL010000027.1:0-7947 GCA_964507655.1 uncultured Mycobacteriaceae bacterium
GCTCTACGCGGCGCAGCGCCAGGGCGGGGGCGCCGCTCTCGCCGCCGTGCGGCCCACCGGGCCCACGCCGCTCGCCGACTACCCCGCGGTGCGGGTGCGCACCGACGCGGGTGCCGACGCCCGCGACCTGTCGGCCGCGGCCGGCGACTTCCTCAACTACGCGGCCAACCCGCGGCAGGCGGCGCGCTTCGTCGAGGCCGGCTTCCTCGTCGCCGCGGGCGGCGGCGCGCAGCCGCCCGCCGACGCCGACGGCATCGTCTCCCCCGCACCGCCGGCGCAGGTGCTGCCCGGGCCCGCCGACGACGCGTCCGCCGCGCTGCTCTCCGCCACCGCCGCGGCCCCCGCCACCACGGCGGGGACGCCGTCGGCCCCCGCGGGCGCCGCGTCGGCGTCCGGCGCCACCACGGTGCTGCTCGACGTGTCGGGATCGATGGCCGCCGCCGAGGGCGGGCGCAGCCGGCTCGCCAACGTCGTCGCCGCCCTCGACACGCGGCTGCAGGCGCTCCCGGATGCCGACAGCACGGGCCTGTGGACCTACAGCGCGGCGCTCAGCGGATCGACGCCCTACCGGATCATCGTGCCCACCGGGCCGCTCGGCGAGGACGTGGGCGGCGGCACCACCCGCCGGCAGGCCATCGTGACCGGGCTCGACGCCGCCACCCCGCGCACGGCCACCCACACCTACCGGTCGCTGCAGGCCGCGTACACGGCCGCCGTGCAGGGCTACACCGACGGGGCGGACAACTCGGTGCTGCTCATCACCGACGGGCCCAACGACGACGAGTCCTACCGCAGCACGCAGGCGCTGCTCGACGCGATCGCGCAGGCCGGCGACCCCGCCCGCCCGGTGGCGGTGAACGTCATCGTCCTCGGCCCCAACGAGGACATCGCCAGCCTCCGCGCCGTCGCCGACGCCACCGGGGGCACCGTCACCACGGTCGCGTCCTCGGCCGATCCGGAGCTCGGGCAGGCCGTCGCCGACCTGCTGCGCTGAGGCCCTGCTGCGCTGACGCGCTACTCCGCGAGGTCGGCGAGCGGCGGGCAGGCGCACACCAGGTTGCGGTCGCCGTGCGCGCCGTCGATGCGGCGCACCGCCGGCCACACCTTGGCCCGCCGCGCGCCCACGCCCCACGGGAACGCCGCCTCCGCCCGCGAGTACGGGTGCGTCCAGTCGCCCGCCAGGCACTCGGCCGTGTGCGGCGCGCCGGCGAGCGGATTGTCGCCGGCCGGCCACTCGCCCGCCTCCACCCGCGCGATCTCGCCGCGGATCGCGATCATCGCGTCGCAGAAGCGGTCCAGCTCGGCGAGGTCCTCGCTCTCGGTGGGCTCGACCATCAGCGTGCCGGGCACCGGGAAGCTCATGGTGGGTGCGTGCAGGCCGTAGTCGGCCAGCCGCTTGGCCACGTCCTCCACCGTCACCCCGCTCGACGCGGTGATGCCGCGCAGGTCGAGCACGCACTCGTGGGCCACCAGGCCGCCCTCGCCCGCGTAGAGCACCGGGTAGTGCCCGCGCAGGCGCGCCGCGACGTAGTTGGCCGCGAGCACCGCGGCGCCGGTGGCCCGGCGCAGGCCGTCCGCGCCGAGCAGGCGGATGTACGCCCAGCTGATCGGCAGGATCGACGCCGACCCGTACGGGGCCGCCGCCACCGGCGGACCGCCGCCGAGGCCGGGCGCGAGCGGATGGCCCGGCAGGTACCGCGCGAGGTGCTCGCGCACCGCGATGGGCCCCACCCCGGGGCCCCCGCCGCCGTGCGGGATGCAGAACGTCTTGTGCAGGTTGACGTGGCTCACGTCGCCCCCGAAGCGGCCGGGCCGGGCGAAGCCCACCAGCGCGTTGAGGTTGGCGCCGTCGATGTAGACCTGCCCGCCGGCGTCGTGCACCAGCGCGCACACCTCCCGCACCGACTCCTCGTACACGCCGTGCGTCGACGGGTAGGTGAGCATGATCGCCGCCAGCTCCCGCGAGTGCTCGGCGATGCGGGCGCGCAGGTCGGCCAGGTCGATGTTCCCCCCGTCGTCGCACGCCACCACCACCACTCGCAGGCCGGCCAGCACCGCCGAGGCAGCGTTGGTGCCGTGCGCGCTGGACGGGATCAGGCACACGGTGCGGGCGGGCTCGCCGCGGTCGCGATGGTAGGCGGCGATGGCGAGCAGCCCCGCGTACTCGCCCTGGCTGCCGGCGTTGGGCTGCAGGCTCACCGCGGCGTAGCCGGTGATCGACGCCAGCCACCGTTCGAGATCGGCGACGATGCGGAGCGTGCCGCGGGCCTGCTCCGGCGGCGCGAACGGGTGGGTGCCGGCGAACTCCGGCCAGGTGATCGGCTCCATTTCGGCCGCCGCGTTGAGCTTCATCGTGCACGAGCCCAGCGGGATCATGGTGCGGTCGAGCGCGAGGTCCTTGTCGGCCAGCGCCCGCAGGTACCGCATCATGGCCGTGTCGGTGCGGTGGCGCACGAAGGCCTCGTGCTGCAGGAACGGCGTGGTGCGCCGGGGCACGCCGGCTAGCGGACCGCCGCCCGGCCCGACGCGCAGGCGCACGTCTCCCCCGGCGAAGGACGCCAGCACGGCGCCCACCTGCCCGTCGGTGGTGGTCTCGTCGCAGCTCACGGCCACGTGGTCGGCGTCGACGAGGCGCAGGTTCAGGCCGGCCTCGTCGCGCGCCGTCCGCACGATGCGGTCGGCCTCGCCGGGAACCCGGGCGAGCACCGTGTCGAAGAAGCGCTCGTGCACCACCTCCACCTGCAGCCCGCGCAGCCCGGCCGCGAGCGACTGGGCCCGCTCCGCGATTTTCCGCGCGATCGCCGTGAGCCCCTCGGCACCGTGGTAGCAGGCGTACATCGACGCCAGCACCGCGGGCAGCACCTGGGCCGTGCAGATGTTGCTGGTGGCCTTCTCGCGGCGGATGTGCTGCTCACGCGTCTGCAGCGCCAGGCGGTAGGCGGGCGCGCCGTCGGCGTCGCGTGAGACCCCCACCAGCCGGCCCGGCAGCCGGCGCACGTGCTCCGAGCGAACGGCGATGTACCCGGCGTGCGGGCCGCCGAAGCCCATCGGCACGCCGAAGCGCTGGGTGCTGCCGAAGCAGACGTCGGCCCCGTCCTCCCCCGGCGGCCGCACCAGCGTCATGGCCAGCAGGTCGGCGCCGACGGCCACCAGCGCGCCGCGCTCGTGCGCCTGCGCGATGAGCGGCGCGAGGGCGCCGATGCGGCCGGAGGCGGCGGGGGTCTGCAGGATGACGCCCGCCAGCTCGCCGGGCGGCAGCCCCGCGCCGTGCAGGTCGGCGGGCACCAGTTCCACGCCCAGCGGCGCCGCGCGGGTGGCGAGCACCGCCGCCGTCTGGGGGAACACGTCCGTGTCCACGGCGATGCGCCCGCCGCGGACGTCGCGGCTGCCGTGCGCCCGCAGCATCAGCGTCATCGCCTCGGCGGCCGCGGTGGCCTCATCGAGCAGCGAGGCGCCCGCGATGTCCATGCCGGTGAGCTCGGCGACCATGGTCTGGAAGTTGAGCAGCGCCTCGAGCCGCCCCTGGCTGATCTCGGGCTGGTAGGGCGTGTACGCGGTGTACCAGCCCGGGTCTTCCAGGATCCCCCGCCGGAGCACCGCCGGGGTGTGCGTGCCGTAGTAGCCGAGCCCGATCATCGAGGTGTGGCCGGTGTTCTGCGCGGCGATCGCGCGCAGCTCCGCGAGCATGCACGCCTCGCCGGCCGCCGGCGGCAGCCCGTCGTCCAGCGCGGAGGCCGGCTCCGCCACCGCGGCGGGCAGCGCCCGGGCCACCAGCTCGGCCACGTCGCGGCAGCCCACGAGCGCCAGCATCCGGGCCTGTTCGCCCGGCGAGGTGCCGATGTGCCGGGAGGCGAAACCGTATGGGGCGGAAGGCGCGCCGCCGTGCTGCGGCGCCGTGGCGCCTGCCGATGCGGTGGAATGCTCGTCCATGCCCGCATCGTAGGGCGGGGCCGCTAGCCGGTGCGGCGGTTTGCCCGCGCCTTGCGGCGGCCGGCCAGCTCGTCCTCCGGCGCCTCCACGGTGTGGCCCTCCACGGCCGTCTCGGCAGGGAAGTCGGCGATCGAGCCGGTCAGCTCGCGCATGGCGCCGCTCACGGCGATGCCGAACACGCCCTGGCCGCCCTGGAGCAGATCCACCACCTCCTCCGCGGAGGTGCACTCGTAGACGGAGACGCCATCGGAGAACAGGGTGATCTCGGCGAGGTCGTCGACGCCGCGGCCGCGGAGATGATCGACGGCCACGCGGATGTTCTGCAGCGAGATGCCGGTGTCGAGCAGCCGCTTGACGATCTTGAGGACCAGGATGTCCTTGAAGGAGTACAGCCGCTGGCTGCCCGACCCCGCCGCGCTCCTTATCGACGGCACCACCAGCGACGTGCGCGCCCAATAGTCGAGCTGGCGGTAGGTGATGCCGGCGATCTGGCAGGCCGTGGGCCCCCGGTACCCGACGAGCTCCTCGGGGACCCCGCCCGCAGCGCCGGCGCGCTCCGGCGGAGTGGATCGCGGATCGAGGTGCTGCTCTGCCGGGTTCTCAGGATGCTCGCCCACTGGACACTCCCTCTCGCCACCGCCTGCGGCGACGAACTCGCGCCGATATCCCAGGCGCATACATCCTACGCCTGACCGGAACCACCACACTGTGGCCCGCTGAAAGGGAACGCTAGGGGGATCCCGGGGCCGATTCAATGCGACACACCCTAAACCTCAACTTGAGGATGAGGTTGGTACCGAATCGTTACCCCGGGGTCAGTCCCCCGTGCCGCCCGCATCCCCGGGGTTGAAGTCCTCCGGCGACACCGAGTCGAGGAACTCCTTGAACTTCTCCACCTCGTCCTCGCGCTCGTCGGGGATGACGAGGCCGGCCTCCTCGAGCACCGACTCCTCCGCGAGGATCGGCACGCCCACCCGGATGGCCAGCGCCACGGCGTCCGACGGGCGCGCCGACACCGTCACGCCGCCGTCGAAGCCGAGCTCGGCGTAGAAGGTGCCCTCGCGCAGGTCGACGATGCGCACCTCCTCGAGCGTGCGCCCCAGCGCGCCGATGACGTCCTTGATGAGGTCGTGCGTGAGCGGGCGGGCCGGGGCGATGCCCTGCTGCTCGAGCGCGATCGCCGCCGCCTCGTTCTGGCCGATCCAGATGGGCAGGAAGCGCTCGCCCTCCGCCTCGCGCAGCAACAGCACCGGCTGGTTCTGCGGTTGCTCCACACGAATGCCCACCAGATGCATCTCCGTCATGGCGCCCGCCTTTCACGCTGCTCGGAGGAGGTTGCGGGCCGCGGCGCCGCCCCGCCGCGCCACGGCCTCCCATTGCGAGTCTAGGCCACCGGGCGCCCGCCCCGGCACCGCCGCGCGGCGGTGCCGGTCACCCGTCGAGGCTGTCGCGCACCGCGGCCTTGACCAGGCAGCTGTGCAGCGTGACCGACAGCGCCGCGAGCTCGCGGACGATCTCCTCGGCGCGGTCGCGCGCGCCGGCGTCGCGGCCCCGGGCCACGGGCGCGGCGATCTGCGCCACCAGCCCGGCCTCCCTGTCCGCTGCGGCCTTGAACGCGCGCAGATGCCGCACCTCGAGACCGAAGGCGGACATGTCGCGCACCGTGGTGGCCACGGTGACGGCGTCCTCGTCGAAGAAGCCGGAGGCACCGGGCGCGATGAGCGCGGCGCGGATCAGCGCGGTGACGAAGGCGTCATCCACGCCCGCCCGCTCGCACAGTTCGGCGCGCGTCACCCGGACGGCGCGGCGGTCGCGGAACGCCTCGGGCGAGACCAGCCCGGGGGCCAGCGACAGCGCCCGCGGCGGGCGCAGCGCCGACACGGCGGGCCCGCCCGAGTCGATGGCCTCGAGCTGCTCCTTGATGACCTTGAGCGGCAGGTAGTGGTCGCGCTGCGCGGTGAGCACGAACCGGAGCCGTTCGCAGTCGGCCACGGAGAAGCGCCGGTAGCCCGACGCGGTGCGCGCCGGCATGACCAGCCCCTCCGACTCGAGGAACCGGATCTTGGAGATGGTGACGTCGGGGAAGTCCTCGCGCAGCAGATCGAGCACGGCGCCGATTGACATGCCCGCGCCGGAGGCCGGCGAGCGGCCGGCTGCCGTCACCGGCTCTCCGTACCGCCCGCGCCCTGGGCCTGCTCGGCACCGCCGCGCGGGCCGGTCAGGTACACCAGGCGGAACTTGCCGATCTGCACCTCGTCGCCGTTGGCGAGGGTGGCCGAATCCACCGGCTCGCGGTTGACGTAGGTGCCGTTGAGGCTGCCCACGTCCACCACCTGGAAGCCCGCGCCCTCCTTGCGGAACTCGGCGTGCCGGCGGCTGACGGTGACGTCGTCGAGGAAGATGTCGCTGGACGGATGCCGCCCGGCCGAGGTGGCGTCCTGATCGAGCAGGAACCGCGAGCCGGCGTTCGGCCCCCGCTTGACCACCAGCAGGGCCGCGCCCTGCGGCAGCCCCTCCACACCGCTCACGGGCGCCTCAGCGGTCTGCCCCGAGGACGCGTCGACCTCGCTGAGGAAGTCGGCTCGGAACACCGAAGTGGTCTCCGCCGGTGCCTCGTAGGCCGCGTTCTTGTCGTTCTCGCTCACCGCATCTCCTTTGCCCGTCACCGGACCTCGCACCTGCATTGCAGTTGCCGTCGCTCGATCGATCTCGTCAGAGTCGACGGTACCTTGTGGCCGTGCCCGGCGGTGGCGGCCGGGCCGAACGTCCGTGCTCACGATTCCGTCACGGAGCGGTAGGCGTCCGCGTCCATCATCGCTCCCGCCGCCTCGGCCAGGGCCGCCGCTCCCGATGCCCGGATCTCCACCAGCCAGCCCTCCGCGAAGGGCGCCGCGTTGATCGCCTCGGGGGCGTCCGCCAGCGCCGCATTGACGGCGGTGATCGTGCCCGTCACGGGCGCGAACACCTCCGAGACGCTCTTGGTGGACTCCACCTCCGCCATCGGCCGGCCGGCCTCGACGGCGTCGCCCTCGGCGGGCAGGTCGACGAAGACCACCTCACCCAGCTGCCCCGCGGCGTAGTCGGTGATGCCCACGCGCACCGTCTCGTCCGTGAGCAGGCGCACCCACTCGTGCTCGGCCGTGTACCGCAGCCCGGCCTCGCCCCCCGACCCGGCGCCGTCCGACCCAGCGCCACCAGTTCCCGCGCCACCAGACTGCATGCCACCCGCTTCCCTGCTCGCCATCGGTCCGTCCTGCCGGGCCGCCGCCCGGCGGCCCGCACCGAGCCTAGTCGCCGGGACGCGCGTAGTGCGGCGGTTCCGGCGCCCGCACCGCGGTGATCTCCACGTGGTCGGAGGTCTGCACCGTCACCTCGCCGCCCGCGCGGCGCACCGTGTCCTGCACCCCGCCCGGGATGTTGAGGGCGGCCGCGATCGTCGGGCCGTCGCCGATGGCGGTCACCGTGTACGGCGCGCGCAGCGCCGTGCCGTCGACGCTGACGGCGCCGGCGCCGCCGGTGATGGCGGTGGCGGTGCCCACGCGCACCTGCGGGGAGCCGCCCGCCCCTGCGAACTGGACGGCCTCGGCGCCGGCGGCACGCAGCTCCTGGAGCAGGTCGAGCATCGCCGAGGGGCCCACGCCCGCGGCCGGGTCCGTCACCGTCACCGTCACGCCGGGCCCCTGCGCCGGCGCCACGCCGACGAGGATGCGCAGCGTGTCGAGCCGCTGCTGCGACTGCGCCAGCGCTTCGCGTGAGTCGCTGCCCGCCGATTCCATCGACTGCAGCGATCCCTCGAGGCCGGCGATCTCCTGCTGCAGGGACGCCTCGCGCCGGTGCAGATTGTCGAGGACGACGAGCAGGTCGGCCGGACGTGCCGAGTCGAGGGCGTCGCCCGAGTTGGTGTCGCGCACCTGGGTGGCGATCGCGACGCCCAGCAGCATGCACAGCAGCGCCACCAGCGCCGCGGACACCCGGGAGTGGTGCCCGAACCAGCGCAGGCGTTCGCGGGGCCGCGCC
>CAZDSL010000027.1:8047-15919 GCA_964507655.1 uncultured Mycobacteriaceae bacterium
GGTCAGGCACCGAACAGCCTCCGGCGCAGGGCGGCCGCGTTGCCGAAGATGCGGATGCCGAGCACCACGATCACCGCCGTCGACAGCTGCGTGCCCACGCCGAGGTGGTCGCCCAGCAGCACCAGCAGCGCCGCCACGACCACGTTGAACACGAACGAGACCACGAACACCTTGGGGTCGAAAATGCGGTCGAGGTAGGCCCGCAGGCCCCCGAACACGGCATCCATGGCGGCGACGATGGCGATCGGCAGGTACGGCTGGAAGGCGTCCGGCACCTGGGGGCTGAACACGATGCCCAGCACCACGCCCACGACCAGGGCGATGAATCCGATCATCGGGGTCCTTCCTCGTCGCTACGTGCATACCGTAGTTCGGGGGTGCGCGCCCGGGGCAGCGACACGTCACCGCGCGAGTCCACCGCGACGTCCACGCCGTAGAGCTGGGCCAGCGACTGCATGCGCAGGTATGCGGGCGACACCACGAAGTCGGTGTTGAGGGTGTCGCGGGGGCCGATCGCGGTGATTTCGTAGGGGCTGGCGACGGGCTGGTTGTCGACGAGGATCGCCCCGCCGGCCTGCCGCACCGCCACGTTGGGGCCGATCCGCACCCCGTTGACGCCCACGGCCTCGGCCCCGGCGGCCCACAGCGCGTTGACCACCTCGCGCAGGTCGCGGTCGAGCACCGCCTGGCCCTGGTCGCTCTGCGGACGGTCGGAGCCGCTCAGCCCCCCGTCGCCCGCGGGCTCGGCGATGCGCACCACCACGCCCGGGCCGTGCACCGCGCTGGTCGCCGCGGCCACCTGCACCTCCTGCAGGCTGCGGAGAACCTCCGCGCCGGCGGCGTCGCCGGCCAGCACGCGGGTGCGGGCGTCGTCCTCCTGCGTCGCCAGGGCGTCGCGCCGTGCGGCGAGCGCGTCGGCGTGCGACTGCAGGGCGCGCACCTGGTCGACCATCGCGGCCTGCTCGCCGCCGGACTCGTCCGCGCCGTCGAGCTGCTGCGCCGCGGCGGTGCCCAGCACGAGGCCCATCACGAGGCACCCTCCCACCAGCCACGCCGCCCCGGCCCGCGGCCGGTTGCGCCCGGCCGCCGCCGACGCCGCGTACCCGGCGTCGAGGTGGTCGTGCAGCAGCGAACGCAGCAGCGACGGCTCGGGGTTGCGGCGGACGGTCATCGCCCCGCGGCCACCCGCGGCAGGGCGCGGGCGGTGAGCACCGCCTGCAGCACGTACACCAGGCCCGTCCACACGTACAGCCCGACGCCCCACAGCAGCAGCGCCCAGCCCCACGGGTGCAGCGCGTGGGCGACGCCGGAGTCGCCGTACCCGGCAAGCAGCACGGGCATGGCGATCATGAGGGTGAAGGTGGCCGCCTTGCCGAGGTAGTGCACCTGGGGCGGGCCGAGCCCGCGGCTGCGGTACAGCGGCAGCGTGGCGGCGAGCACGAGCTCGCGGCCCAGCAGCACCCCCACCACCCACCAGGGCAGGATGCCGCGCACGGCGAAGGCCACCGGCACGGCGGCCATGTAGAGGCGGTCGGCCACGGGATCGAGAAGCTCGCCCAGCCGGCTCGATTGATCGAGCAGGCGGGCGAGCTTCCCGTCGAGCCAGTCGGAGGCACCGCTGACAAGCAGGATCGCCAGCGCCCAGCCGTCGGCGTGCGGCCCCAGCACGAGGTACAGGAACACCGGCACCCCGGCGATGCGCAGCGCGCTGATGAGGTTGGGCACCGTCAGCGGCCCGCTGCCGGCCCGCTGCGCGCCGTCCGTCGTCTGCACCGCCTCGACCCCCGTCCCGCCGTCACGCGATGGTGACTCCGCCTCGGATCAGATCACACCCAGCGCGAACATCGCGTCGGCGACCTTGACGAAGCCGGCGATGTTGGCGCCCAGGACGTAGTCGCCCGGCTTGCCGTACTCGCGGGCCGTCTCGCTGCAGCGCTCGTGGATGTCGCGCATGATCGCCGCGAGGCGCTCGTCGGTGTACTCGAAGTGCCACGAGTCGCGCGAGGCGTTCTGCTGCATCTCGAGCGCAGAGGTGGCCACGCCGCCGGCGTTGGCGGCCTTGCCCGGCGCGAAGGCCACGCCCGCCTCGCGGAACGCCTTGAGCGCCTCGGGCGTGGTGGGCATGTTGGCGCCCTCCGCCACGGCCAGCACGCCGTTCTTGATGAGGGTGGCGGCGTCGTCGCCGCTGAGCTCGTTCTGCGTGGCGCACGGCAGGGCCACGTCGCAGGGCACGTCCCAGATGGAGCCGTCGGCCACGAAGCGCGCCGACGAGCGCTGGTCGGCGTACTCGCTGATGCGGCCGCGCTGGATCTCCTTGAGCTCCTTGATGATCTCGAGGTCGATCCCGGCCTCGTCCACCACGTAGCCCGAGGAATCGGAGCAGGCGATGACGGTGCCGCCCAGCTGGTGGACCTTCTCGATGGCGTAGATGGCCACGTTGCCCGAGCCGGAGATCACGACCTTCTTGCCGGCCAGATCGGTGCCCTTGGCCTGCAGCATGCTCGCCACGAAGTAGGTGACGCCGTAGCCGGTGGCCTCCTTGCGCACCTGCGAGCCGCCCCACGTGAGGCCCTTGCCCGTGAGCACGCCCGACTCGTACGAGTTGGTCATCCGCTTGTACTGGCCGAACAGGTAGCCGATCTCGCGGCCGCCGACGCCGATGTCGCCCGCGGGGACGTCGGTGTACTCGCCCAGGTGCCGGTGCAGCTCGGTCATGAACGACTGGCAGAAGCGCATGATCTCGGCGTTGCTGCGGCCCTTGGGGTCGAAGTCGGATCCGCCCTTGCCGCCGCCGATGGGCAGGCCGGTCAGCGAGTTCTTGAAGATCTGCTCGAAGCCGAGGAACTTGACCATGCCCAGGTTGACGCTGGGGTGGAAGCGCAGGCCGCCCTTGTAGGGGCCGAGGACGCTGTTGTACTGCACGCGGAAACCGCGGTTGACGTTGACGTTGCCCTGGTCGTCCTGCCACGGCACGCGGAAGATGATCTGCCGCTCGGGCTCGCACAGGCGCTCGATGAGCCCGGCGTCCGCGTAGTGGGGGTAGCGCTCGAGCACCACCGAGAGCGATTCGAAGACCTCGGCCACAGCCTGGTGGAACAGCGGCTCGCCCGCATTCCGCTTCACGACCTCGTCGTAGATCTTGCTGACCTGACCATTACCGGTCACACGTCACCTTCTTTCAGCACACTGATCGGCCCGGACTCCGCCGAACGCAAAGAGAACCAAGCCGACAACCTATCCTGGACGAGGCCGGAGCCGATAATCGGCACCGAGCGCCCGGTATCCCGGCGGCGCGTCCCCGGGGGTCATCGCCAGGCGAATACGGGCTGCTCGAAGTCCGCCACACGCGTGTGCTCGCCGTGCAGGACGACCTCGCGGAACTGGTAGATCACGGCTGCGGTGGGAGCATGAAGGAAGCCACCGCGCCACGGCAACTTTATCACCGGCCGCACAGACTCCTCGATGGTGTCGAACCGGGCCTGCACATCCAGCTCGCGCAGGGGGACGAAGAAGACCTCGGCCACCTCCGCGGGGCTCGGCACCGGGTGCGGGTCCTCCCCCGCCCACAGCACCACCGGCGTCATCGTGAACCCCGAGCGCGTGGTGTAGTCGTCCAGCACCCCGAGCACATCCGATGCCGGCACGGCCACGCCCAGCTCCTCGTCCAGCTCGCGGCGCGCGGCGGCGCACTCGTCCTCGCCCGCGTCGACGCGCCCGCCGGGCAGCGCGAACTGGCCGGGGTGCGTGCGCAGGGTGAGCGCCCTGCGGGTGAGCCAGATGCCCGGCACCCCCGACTGCACCGAGACCGCGAGCGCGACGGCGGAGCGGGCGGGCGGGGACTGGCCGGCGCCGGGACCGGCATCGGGACCGGAGGCGATGCGCGGGAACGCCTCCAGCCGCTCCCGGACCCGCGCGCGGACGGCCGCGGCCCCCTCCCCCGCACTCGCCTCCACCCGTACCGCCATGCCCCGAGGATAGCCGCGACCGGCGCCGCCGACGCCGCGCGTCCCGCCGCGTCCCCTACCCTGTGCGCATGGACGACGGCGGATCCGAGCTTCACCTGTGCTGCCTGCTGTGGGCCCGGCCCGGCCGGGCGGCGCGGCTGCACGCGTACGAGGACGCGGTGCTCGCCCTGGTGGCCGCCCACGGCGGAGCCGTCACACACCGCGCGCTGCGTGACGGCGACGCGGGCGACGAGCCCGACGAGGTGCAGTTCTTCCGCTTCCCGCGCGAGGAGGCGCTGCGCTCCTACCTCGACGACCCGCGCCGCGCGGAGCTCGCCGACGAGCGGGATCGGGCGGTCGCGCGCACAGAGCTGTTCCCCGTGCGCTTCGCCCCGGCCTGAGGCCCGGGCGAGCCGGCCGCGCACCCCTGCGCAGGCCGGGCGGAAACGACGAAATGCCAGGTCAGAATCAACTCTGACCTGGCATTTCGACCGTCGGGCTGACAGGATTTGAACCTGCGACCACCTGACCCCCAGTCAGGTGCGCTACCAAGCTGCGCCACAGCCCGTGACGCCCGCGGAGGCAGCCCCCGCGGCGACAAGCAATACAGTACCGCAGCCGGGCCGCGCAGTGCTAATCGGGCCTCTGCCTGCGACTATGGCCGGCGGACGGCCCCGGCGGCGCCCGGGCGGGCGCCGCCGGGGGACGTCACTTGCGGCGCCGGTCGCGCTTCTCCCGCACGCGCACCGAGATGCGGACGGGGCTGCCGTCGAAGCCGAACTCCTCGCGCAGCCGGCGCTCCAGGAACCGCCGGTAGCCGGCCTCGAGGAAGCCGGTGGTGAACAGCACGAACGTCGGCGGACGGGTGGCCGCCTGCGTGGCGAACAGGATGCGGGGCAGCTTGCCGCCGCGCATCGGCGGCGGCGTGGCCGCCGTGACCTCCTTGAGCCAGTTGTTGAGCCGGCCGGTGGGGATGCGCGTGTCCCACGACGCCAGTGCCGTCTCCATGGCCGGCACCAGCTTCTGCACGGCGCGGCCCGTGAGCGCCGAGACGTTGACCCGCTGCGCCCACGGCACGCGGTGCATCTCGCGGTCGATCTCGCGCTCCAGCTCGTGGCGGCGGTCCTCGTCGACGAGGTCCCACTTGTTGTAGACCACGACCAGCGCGCGCCCCGCGTCCGCCACCATCGACAGCACCCGCAGGTCCTGCTCGGTGATCGGCTGGGAGGCGTCGATGAGCAGGATCGCCACCTCGGCCGCCTCGATCGCCGAGCGCGTGCGCAGCGAGGCGTAGAACTCCGTGCCGCTGGCCTGGCGCACCTTGCGCCGCAGCCCCGCGGTGTCGACGAACCGCCAGACCCTGCCGCCGAGCTCCACCAGCGAATCGACCGGGTCGACCGTGGTGCCGGCCACGTCGTGCACCACCGACACCTCGCCGCCCGAGAGCTTGTTGAGCAGGCTCGACTTGCCCACGTTGGGCTTGCCCACCAGCGCCACCCGGCGCGGGCCGGCCACCGGAGCGCCCGTGTCGCGCGGAGTCTCCGGCAGGACCTCCAGGATCAGGTCGAGCAGGTCGCCGGTGCGCCGCCCGTGGATGGCGCTGACGGTGTGCGGCTCGCCCAGGCCCAGCGACCACAGGGCCGCGGCCTCGGCCTCCAGCGTCTCCGAGTCGACCTTGTTGGCCACGAGGATCACCGGGGTGGTGGAGCGCCGCAGCACCTTGGCCACGGCCTCGTCGGTGGTGGTGGCGCCGACGGTGGCATCGACGACCAGCATGATCGCGTCGGCCTCCGCCATCGCCACCTCGGCCTGCCGCGCGACGGCCTTCTGCAGGCCCGCCGCGTCGGGCTCCCAGCCGCCGGTGTCCTGCACCAGGAACCGGCGCCCCGTCCACTCCGCCTCGTACGAGACGCGATCGCGGGTCACGCCGGGGATGTCCTCCACCACGGCCTCGCGCCGGCCGATGAGGCGATTGACCAGCGTCGACTTGCCCACGTTGGGCCGCCCCACGATGGCGAGCACCGGGAGGGGGCCGGAGTCCTCGTCCTCGTCGTCCGCGAACGCCGCGTCGACGTCGGCCCAATCGGACTCGTCGGTCCAGATGCCGTCGCCCGCGCCCGCAGCGTCGGCCGAGCCCGGCCGTGCGATGCCCGTGGCGTAGATGCCGTCGCCCGCGGCGCGGCCGGTGGTCTGCTCGTCGCTCATCGGGCTGCTCCCATGCTGTCCTGTGCGAGCCCGGTCAGGAGCTGCACGACCTCGTCGAAAGGCATGTCGCTGGTGTCGACGACGCGCGCGTCGCCGGCGGGCCGCAGCGGCGAGACCGCGCGGGTGGAATCGAGGTGATCGCGGCGCTGCACCGAGGCGAGCACGGCGGCGTACTCGTCGGGGCCGCCGGCGGCGACGTTCTGCCGGTTGCGCCGCCGGGCGCGGGCCTCGGGCGTGGCGGTGAGGAACACCTTCACGTCGGCGTCGGGCAGCACGACGGTGCCGATGTCGCGGCCCTCGACCACCATGCGCGGGCGTGATCCGGCCAGCCTGCGCTGCACCTCCACCAGCGCCGTGCGCACCGCGGGGATGGCCGAGACCGACGAGACGGCGCCGGTGACGTCGTCGCCGCGGATCTCGGCCGACACGTCCTCGCCGTCCAGCAGCACCTGTTCGGCGAGCGGGTCGGCGCCGACGCCCATCGGCAGGCCGCGCACCGCCTCCGCCACCGCGGCCGCGTCGGCGGGGTCGACGCCCGAGCGCAGCACATGCAGCGTCGCCACCCGGTACATCGCCCCGGTGTCGAGGTAGCCGGCGTCGAGGCGGTGCGCCACGCGCCGCGACACGCTGGACTTGCCGGTGCCGGACGGGCCGTCGACGGCCAGGACGAACCGGCCGCCGCCGGGGCCCGGGCGCGCCGCGGCCTCGGCCGTCCCGGCGCTCACAGGCCCACCTGCTCGTAGAGCGCGGCCACCTCGCGCCGCCCCAGCACCCGCAGCGTGCCGGGGCGCTGGTCGCCCAGCGACACGGGGCCGACGTCGGTGCGGACCAGATCGAGCACCGGGTTGCCCACCTCGGCGAACAGCCGCCGCACGATGTGCTTGCGCCCCTCGTGCAGCACCACCCGCACCAGCGTGCGCTGCTCGTTCATCTCCACCACGGTGAACTTGTCGACGCGCACGGGGCCGTCGTCGAGCTCGACGCCCTCGGCCAGCCGGCGGCCCAGATTGCGGGCGATGCGGCCGTCGAGGGTGGCCATGTACGTCTTGAGGATGCGGTAGGACGGGTGCATCAGCCGGTGCGCGAGCTCGCCGTCATTGGTGAGCAGGATGAGCCCCTCCGTCTCGGCGTCGAGGCGTCCGACGTGGAAGATGCGCTGCCCGGCCATGACGCGCTCGGCGACGATGTCGCCGATGCACGGGCGGCCCATGTCGTCGGACATGGTCGACTGCCAGCCGTGGGGCTTGTTCAGCGCCAGGTACACCATGTTCTGGTCGATCACGATGCGGACGCCGTCGACGCGCACCACCGTCTCGGTGGGGTCGATCCGCATCCCCTGGCGCGTCACGACCTGGCCGTCGACCTCCACCCGGCCCTGTTCGATGAGGATCTCGGCGGCGCGGCGCGAGGCCACCCCCGCCTGCGCGAGCACCTTCTGCAGCCGCACCCCGCGGCCGTCGGCCTGCGCGCCGTGCTCGAAGGACGTCGCGACGGGGCCGTCGGACTGGTTGCGGGCGGGGCGCGCGAAGCTCAGCGTCGTGGGCTGCTTCTTGGCGCGCACCGGCTTGGGCTTGCGTGAGGCGCCCTGCCGGCCGGTGCTGCCCGGCCTGCCGGCGCCGGTGCCCGGCCTGCCTGTGCTCCCGGGCCTGCCGGCGCCGGTGCCCGGCCTTCCGGCCTTGCCGCCCGTGGGCCGTCCGCCGCGGGGTGCGCCGCCGTCGCCCTG
>CAZDSL010000028.1:0-15395 GCA_964507655.1 uncultured Mycobacteriaceae bacterium
CCTTGCCGCCCTTGCCGCGCGACGCGGTGCCGCGGCGCTGGGCGGAGGGGCCGCCTGCGCGCCGGCGCGGGCCGCCGGACTTGGCCCCCGCCCCGCCCTTGCCGGACGCCCCGCCCGCCCCGGACCTCTTCCCGGTTCCGCCGCCCTTGCCCTTCGAGGAGGACGTGTCCTTCGCGGCGCCGGAGCGCGCGGCATCGCCCTGCCCCGCCGCACGCCGTCCGATGCCGCGCGAGCTGTTGACGGTGCGGCCGCGGACGATGCCGATGAACTCCTCCATCAGCTCGCCGGTGCGGTCCTCGCGCCAGATCAGCGCGATCTGGGAACGCGCGACGGGCGCGGGTCCGTCCTGCGTGTCGTCGGGGGTGCCGTTTGCGGGCGCCTCGAGCGGCCGGTAGACCAGGTCCTTGCGGTGATGCAGGCGGGCGAGCGACTGGGGGAGCACCGTCAGCCCGACGCCCGCCGCCACCAGCGCCAGCGCGTCGGGGACGGTGGCGGGGCGCTCGAAGGCGGGGATTCCGGGCGGGCCGCCGGCGGGCCAGACGAGCACGTCGTCGAGCGGATGCTGCACCACCTCGCCGGCGAGGTCTGCGGGCGTGAGCGAGTCTGCGAGCGTGTACTCGTGGTCCTTGGGCATCATCACCACGGTGGTCTCGGTGTAGAGCGGGATGGCGTGCAGGCCGTCGCGCTCCACCGGGAGGCGGACCAGCGCGGCGTCGGCCGCGCCGGCGCGCACCGCGGCCAGCGCGTCGGCGTTCGCCGCCGGGATCAGCTCGAGCGGCACGTCGGGCAGCCGCTGCTCCCACACCCGCGCCCACTTGCCGGGCGTGGCGCCGGGGGCGAAGGCGAGGCGGAAGCGCGGCGCTGCGGCCTCGGCGTCGCCGTCGGAGGGTGTGGGGGAACCGGGCATCGGTCCAGGATACCGGCAGTCCGGCCCCGGGTCGGCGGGCCGGCGCGGAACCGGTGCCGGGGGCCGGTGGGTCCCATCTGCGACGTCGACCGGACGGCCCGTGGCGGCCGGCCGCCCCGCGGCGTGCCGGGGCGCGAAATCTCCCGGTCGCCGGGGCTTCGTCCGTACTGTCCGGGGAATGGAATTCGTTCTCGTAGACCGGCCCCGCCCGGAGATCGCGCTGATCACCCTCAACCGCCCCGAGCGCATGAACGCCATGGCCTTCGACGTCATGGTGCCGCTGCGCGAGGAGCTCGAGCGGATCAGCGACGACAACAGCGTCCGCGCAGTGGTGCTCACCGGCGCCGGACGCGGCTTCTGCTCCGGCGCCGATCAGCAGTCGGCGGGCCGCATCCCGCACACCGAGGGGCTCACCCGGGCGACGATCGCGCTGCGTTCGATGGAGATCCTCGACCGCGTGGTGACGACGCTGCGCGGCATGCACCAGCCGGTGATCTCCGCGATCAACGGCGCCGCGATCGGCGGCGGGCTGTGCCTGGCGCTGGCCACCGACATCCGTGTGGCGTCCACGGACGCGTACTTCCGTGCCGCCGGGATCAACAACGGGCTCACCGCGAGCGAGCTGGGCCTGAGCTACCTGCTGCCGCGCGCCATCGGCACCTCGCGGGCCTCGGAGATCATGCTCACCGGCCGTGACGTGGGCGCCGAGGAGGCCGAGCGCATCGGTCTGGTCTCGCGGGTCACGGAGCCCGGCGCTCTGCTCGAGACGTGCTTCGCGATGGGGGAGGCGATCGCGGGGTTCTCGCGGCCGGGCATCGAGCTGACCAAGCGCACGCTGTGGTCGGGCATGGACGCGGGCAGCCTCGCGCAGCACATGAACCAGGAGGGCCTGGGCCAGCTGTTGATCCGCCTGCTCACGCAGAACTTCGAGGAGGCCACGACCGCCCGCAAGGAGGGGCGGCCTGCGGTGTTCCTCGACTGAACTGTTCCCCGGCCGAACGCTGCGCCGCCGGCCGGGTCCTCACGCGCGGGTGGAGCGCCACTCGTCGTGCAGGGCCCGGTCGCGGCCGGCGGCCCGCATCTGCGCGACGCCGCCGGCGATCACCAGCGCCGCGTAGAGCAGGAACCACCACCACGTGCCGGCGATGGCCTCGGTGACGGTGTCGTGGTGGAAGTCGGCCGTGTCGAGGGTGCCGGCGAGCAGCATGATGCCGCCGACCATCGCCACCGCGCCGCCGAGCGTGCTGAGGACGACGAGCAGCACGGCGGGCAGGTCGATGGCGAGCGCCACGGCGGCGAGCAGCAGGCCGAGCACCACGCCGACGAGGACCACCACCCAGTTCCACTGCACGCCCGCGGCCGCCATCGCGGCGGCGCCCAGCGCGAAGCCGACGGCGCCCATCGCCACCAGCACGGCGATCGTGTAGTAGAGGTACGCGAGCAGCGAGAACACCACGGCGGCCGCCACGCCGACGATCCAGCCGAGCGCGGTGGCGAGGTATCCGTCGCCGGTGATCGCGGCGACGAGGCCCGCCCCCAGGGCGAACCCCACGAAGGCGCCCCACAGCGCGATCACCACCCGCATGGCGGCGAGCCCGCGGAAACAGAACACTGCGCCCACGATGACCGCGAGGATGCCCAGCACGATATCGGCCATGCGAGCACCGTAACCGCCCGCGGGACGCGGCGGGCCGGGCCGGGACCGATACGCTGGTCCCCATGTCCACCAGCAAGAAGACGCAGCTGCTCAAGCCCGCCACCGCGGCGAAGAAGCTCGGGGTCCACCTGCCCGCCACGCCCGAGGGGTTCCGCGAGGGCATGGTCTCGCGCGAGGAGCTGGAGCGCCTGCAGACCGAGCCGCCCGCCTGGCTCGTCGAGCTGCGGCGGGACGGGCCGCACCCGCGCCCGGTGGTGGCGGAGAAGCTGGGCGTGTCGATCGCCGGGCTCGCCCGCGCCGGGGTGGACGAGGCGCTGACGACCGCCCAGATCGACGCGCTGCTGGCCGACCGGCCCGAGTGGCTGCGCCACGAGCGGGAGGTGCAGGCGGGCGTGCGCGCCGAGAACCGGCGGATCAAGCGCGAGCGCGACGCCGGCTGAGACCCGGGTGACCGGCTACCGCACCCGCTCGAGCAGGAAGTAGAACAGTTCCGGAGTGCTGCGCTGGGTCTTGCCGTTCATCACGCCCAGCACCGTGTCGTCGTCCACGCGTTTGAAGTGGTCGAACACGGCGACCCCGTCGTAGACCATCGTGGCGGTGACCTCGCCCCGGAACTCCACGTTCCACAGGCTCGCCCCGCCGCGGCTGAGCCGGGCGTCGTTGGCCAGGGAACCGTCGTCGGTGCGGCAGACGATGGGGTCGACGTCGCTGATCGAGCGCATCGTCTTGCCGTACCACCGCGCCTGCGCGAGCCGCCCGTTCATCGGGTGGCCGGTGCGGAACTCGTCGCCCGTCCACTCGCCGATCATCTGCTGCGCGTCGAGCGGCGGCAGCTGCGCCCACAGCGCGTCGAGCTCGGCGGTGGGCACGAGCTCGGCGGCCCGCAGCTCCTCCACGCGGGCACGTGCGGCGGCATCGTCCATGTGTTCCTCCTGCGTCCGGATCCCCGGCGAGGCTATGCGCACCCGGAGCGGCGGCGCAGCGGAACGGCGCGATCCGTGGGCGCGCCCGCCTACCCCTCGATCACCGACAGCGATGCGAGCACCACGTCGCCCTCCTCCTCGGAGGCCTCCATGTCGACCTCGGCGACGAGCGCCCAGCCGTGGTCGCCGTCCGGGTCGGCGAGCGTCTGCCGCAGCCGCCAGGTGGGTTCGCCGTCCTCGTCCACCGTCTCGGTGGCGCTGAACATCTGCGGCCCGCGCGCCTCGGGTCCGGTGAGCAGCTCTCCGTACTCGTCGAAGAACGGCGCGAACGCCTGCGCCCACTCCTCGGCGGTGGGGTCGAGTTCGAGTTCGTCGAGGTCGATCCAGCGGCGGCGCGCGATGAGCTGCACCACGCGGAACATCGCGTTGCGCAGCATCACCCGGAACGCGCGCGGGTTGGCGGTGATCGAGCGGGTCAACTCCCCGTGGAACGCCTTCTCGGCCGCCTCCTGGGTGGCCGCGGACGGGTCCACCAGCTGCTCCCACTCGTCGAGCAGGCTCGAATCGACCTGGCGGATCAGCTCGCCGAGCCACTCGACGATGTCGTCGAGCTCGTCCGAGCGCATCTCCACCGGCACCGTCTGGCGCAGCGCCCGGTACGCGTCGGCGAGGTAGCGCAGCACCGTGCCCTCCGAGCGGGAGAGACCGTAGCGCCCGATCAGGTCCGAGAACGTCATCGCGTTCTCGATCATGTCGCGCACCACCGACTTGGGCGACAGGCCGAACTCGCTGAGCCACGGGTGCGTCTCGCGGTACGTCTCGTACGCGGGGGCCAGCAGCTCCTCGAGCGGCTTGGGCCAGGTCACCTCCTCCAGCAGCTCCATGCGCTCCTCGTACTCGATGCCCTCGGCCTTCATCTGCGCCACGGCTTCGCCGCGGGCGGCGTGCTGCTGGGCGCGCAGCACCTGGCGCGGGTCGTCGAGGGTCGCCTCCACCACCGAGACCACGTCGGCGGCGTAGGCGGGGGAGTCGGGGTCGAGCAGGTCGAAGGCGGCGAGCGCGAACGGCGAGAGCGGCTGGTTGAGCGCGAAGTTCGCCTGCAGGTCGACGGTGAGGCGGGCGCGGCGGCCGTCGGCGTCCGGGTGCTCCAGCGGTTCCACGACGCCCGCGTGCAGCAGGCTGCGGTAGAGCTTGACGGCGTGCAGGATGTGCCGGCGCTGGGCCGGGCGGGCCTCGTGGTTGTCCTCGAGCAGGTGACGCATGGCGTCGAAGCAGTTGCCGGGCCGCGCGATGACGTTGAGCAGCATCGCATTGGTGACGGTGAAGCGCGAGACCAGCGGCTCGGGCTCGGCGGCGACGAGCTTCTCGAACGTCTGCTCGCTCCACGACACGAAGCCCTCGGGCGGCTTCTTGCGGTGGACCTTGCGGCGCTTCTTGGGGTCGTCGCCGGCCTTGGCGAGCAGGCGGGCGTTCTCGATGTCGTGCTCGGGGGCCTGCACCACCACGGTGCCGGCGGTGTCGTAACCGGCCCGGCCGGCGCGGCCCGCGATCTGGTGGAACTCGCGCGCCTTGAGGTGGCGGGTGCGCACGCCGTCGTACTTGGTCAGCCCCGTCATGAGCACGGTGCGGATGGGCACGTTGATGCCCACGCCCAGCGTGTCGGTGCCGCAGATGACGGTGAGCAGACCCTCCTGGGCCAGCCGCTCGACCAGCCGGCGGTACTTGGGCAGCATGCCGGCGTGGTGCACGCCGATGCCGTGCTGCAGCAGCCGGCGCAGCGTGTGCCCGAACTTGGTGCTGAACCGGAACCCGGCCAGGGTCTCGGTGATCTCCGCCTTGCGCTCCTTCGACGCGAGCTTGAGGCTGGTCAGAGCCTGTGCGCGCTCGAGCGCGGCCGCCTGCGTGAAGTGCACGACGTAGGCGGGGCACAGGTCCTTCGCGACGAGCTCCTCGATGGTCTCGTGCACCGGCGTCATGGCGTAGGAGAAGGTGAGCGGCACCGGCCGCTCGGCGCCCGCGACCAGCGCGGTGGGGCGGCCGGTGCGGCGTGTGAGGTCCTCGCGCAGGAAGGAGACGTCCCCCAGCGTGGCCGACATGAGCAGGAACTGCGCCTGCGGCAGCTCGAGCAGCGGCACCTGCCACGCCCAGCCGCGGTCGGGTTCGGCGTAGTAGTGGAACTCGTCCATCACCACCTGGCCGATGTCCGAGCCGGCGCCGCCGCGCAGCGCGAGGTTCGCGACGATCTCGGCGGTGGCGCACACGATGGGCGCGTCGGCGTTGACGGCCGCGTCGCCCGTCATCATGCCCACGTTGTCGGCGCCGAACACCTCGCACAGCGCGAAGAACTTCTCCGAGACCAGGGCCTTGATGGGCGCGGTGTAGAAGGTGCGCCTGCCCTGGCAGAACGCGATGTAGTGCGCGGCGATCGCCACGAGCGACTTGCCCGACCCGGTGGGCGTCGCGAGCACCACGTTGGCCCCGGCGACGAGCTCCATCAGGGCCTCGTCCTGCGCCGGGTACAGGGTGATGCCGGAGGCCTGCGCCCACTCGGTGAACCGCTCGTACAGCGCGTCCTCGTCGAGGGGGTCCACGGGGATCATGTCGCTGAGCAGCATCCGTCCAGCCTAGGCGGGCGGTGCGGGCGAGGGTGCGCTCAGGTGCCGTCGCCCTCGCCGCGGGAGCCGTCCGCGTCCCCGGGGCCGTCCTCGTCGTCCTCGCCCGCGGCGTCGCCGCCCGCCGGCCCCTCGGGGAACCGGCCGCGGCCCGTCCCGCCGTCGAACGGCTGCCCGGGCTGGTCGCCCGCGCCGCCCTGGGCGCGGAACTGCTCGGCCAGGAACCGCTCGAACTCGGCGCCCAGCTCGTCGCCGCTGGGCAGATCGCCCTCCTCGGCGAGCAGCGACGCGCGCCGCTCCTCCGCGGTGACGTACGCGTCGTACTGGTTCTCGAGCGCCTTGACGACCCCCGCGACCTCCTCGTTGCCCTGCACCTGCTCGTCGATCTGCTCGCGCACGCGGGCGGCGGCGGTGCCGAGCCCGGTGAGGGGCAGCTGCAGGCCGGTGTTCTCGATGACGCACTCGAGCAGCTTCTCGGCGGCGGCCGGATAGTCGGACTGCGCGAGGTAGTGCGGCACGTGCACGGCGAAGCCCAGCGCGGGGCTGCCGCGTTCGGTCAGCCGCAGCTCGAGCAGGCCGGCCGCGCTGCCGGGGATGGTCAGCTCGCCGTCCCACTTGTGGAAGTCGCCGCGCACCTCCGCGTCGCCGGAGTGGGCCGTCACGCCGGTGGGGCGGGTGTGCGGCACCGCCATGGGGATGGCGCTGAGGCCGACGGTGCGCCGCACCCCGAACTCCTCGACCATCGCGCACACCGCGGTGGTGAACCGTTCCCAGCGCAGATCGGGCTCGAGGCCGGAGAGCAGCAGGAACGGCGTACCGGCGGCGTCGAGCACCCGGTGCAGCTCCAGGCGCGGCGCGGCGTACTCGGCGAAGCGGTTGTCGCGGAAGGTCATCACGGGGCGGCGCGAGCGGTAGTCGAGCAGCTCGTCGATGGCGAACACGGCCACGGGCTCCGACTCGAGCGTCTCCAGCAGGTGCTCGGTGGCCAGCCGCACCGCGTGCCCGGCGTCGGTGAAGCCCTCGAGCCCGTGGATGAGCAGCGGGCCCTCGCCGTCGTCCGTGGTGAGGTCGGGCAGCGGAAACTCCAACTCGAACAGGCCGGAATCCTGATCCACGGCCAACCCCTTCCTCGCTGCGGCCCCTGTGCGGGGCGTCGTCCCGGCCCGGCCGGCCGCGCGGTGGGGCGCCGGCCGCCGTGTGCGGCGCGTGCGGCGCTCCCGGCGCCGTGCCGTGCCTCCGCCCCCATAGTAGAGGGACGGCCCACCCGGCCCGATCCGGCCGGGAGGACGGGCCGGGCCGTGGAGTGTCGCCGCGCGGGCCGGGCGGCGCGGCGCTTAGGGTGGTGGGCGATCGTGCAGGCGCAGGACACGGGGCCGGAGGAACGCGTGGAAAGTCGTGTGGTCGAAGGCATTCGCCGGTGCGGCGGCCTGCGTGCCCGCGGGGCCGCCCTGGTGTGCGCGGCGTCGGCGGCGGCGCTGCTCGCCGCCGGCTGCAGCGCGACGGTCGACGGCAGCGCGCGGCCCGCCGCCGGTGCGCTCCCCGCCGTCCCCACGCCGTCCGCGCCCGCCACGCCCGCGCCCGCCGCCGCGCCGACCACCACGACGGCCACGCCCACGACGCCCGGCACCACGGCGCCCACCGCCACGCCGCCCGGGGGCGGAGGCGCGCTCGGGGAGCTGCTGCCCCCGGCGTCGGCGTTCCCCTCCGGCTACACCGGCGACGCGGCGGTGCTGCCGCACGCCAGCGCGGTGCAGGCCTCGGAAGACCTCTCCGGCGTGCGCCGTGGCGCGCGCACGCAGCCGGTGCGCTGTGCGGCCAGCGCCCAGCCGCCCGGCCCCGACGATCTCGCCGTGATGTCGTCCACCCGCAGCGGCGGCAGGTCGGTGGTGGCCGTGCAGCTCGAACGGGTGCCCTCGTCGCTCGACGACTACCGCGACACGCTCGAGGCGTGCACCGAGGTGCGCTCGAACCTGCTCGGCGCCGAATCGACGGTGACGCGCACCATGCTCGACGGCCCGTCCGTGGACGATGCGGGCGAGGTGGTGGCCTTCGGGCAGTCGGTGGCCTCCGGGCAGGGCGACGTCACGCTCGAGCAGCGCTCCACCACGCTCGCCGCGCAGGAGGGCGACGTGCGGATCCTCGTCACCGGCATGGACCAGCACGGCGAGCCGCTCGGGCCCGGCGAGCTGTCGGGCCTGCTCAGCGCCGCCGTGCAGGCGGTCCGGGCCGGCTGACAAGGCCCGGCCATCCACAGGTCCGGTTGTCCACAGGTGCGCGCATGATCCCAGGTCGGCGCCGGCCGACCGGCGCGGTCACGGCGCGGGCCGGGCGCATCGTGGTGCCCATGACCGCAACGACATCGCACACCGGGCCCCGCGACGACGACGGGGCGCCCTACGACACCGAACGCGTATCCGTCAGCGGGCCCGGCGGCCTCGTCGCCGCGCTGCCCGGGCTGCTCGGGTTCGTGCCGGAAGACTCGATGGTCCTCGTGCTCCTGGGCGGCGAGACGCGCAAAGACATGGTGGCCGCGCTGCGCCAGGACCTCTCGGCGCTGCTGGCGCACCCGGCCGCACTGGTCGACGTGGTGCGCCGCCTGCGCGTGATGCGCGAGACCGAGGAATTCGACGTGCTGGTGGTGCTCGTCGACGGCGAGTGGGACGGCGACGAGCCCGAGGCCTGCCACGAGCTGCTGGTCGATGCGCTGCTGGACGGGCTCGACGGCAGCCCCATCGAGATCGCGGGCGCGGTGGTGGCCTCGGCGGTGCGCGCCGACGCGCCGTGGGCGGAGGTGGGCTGCGGCGGGCGCCGCGGCACGGTGCCCGACCCGGGCGCCTCCGCGCTCACGGCGGCGCACGTGCTCCGCGGGCGCACGGTGCACGGGTCGCGCGCCGAGATCGAGGCGCTGCTGGAACAGGACGGGCCCGCGGAGCGCGACGCGCTGTTCGACCAGATCGGCCGCTGCGCCGGCGCGGTGTTCACCCGCCGCCAGTTCGGCGGCGACGAGGCCCTGCGGGACGAGTTCGCCGCCGTGGTGGCGGCCGTGGAGACGGTGGCCCGCGGGGACGACCCGCTGCCGGAGCAGGCGGCGCGGGTGGCGCTGGCGCTGGGCTGCACGCCCGTGCGCGACGCGGCGATGGGCCTGACGATGGGGGAGCGGGCCGCCGCGGCCTGCCGGCTGTGGGCCCTGCTGGCGCGCCGCCTCGACGGGGTGCTGCGGGCCGAGGCGTCCGCGCTGTTCGCCTTCGGCGCCTACGCCAAGGGCGACGGCACCGTCGCCGGGGTGGGCGTCGACGCGGCGCTCGACGCGCGCCCCGGGCACGTGCTGGCCTCGCTGCTGGATGAGGCGCTGCAGGTGGGCATCCACCCCGCCCGGGTGCGGGAGATCGGCAGGTACGCGGTGGAGTCGGCGTCCGCCGACGGCTTCGTCATCCCGTGGCTGCGGGGCGGGGCGGCACCCACAGGCGAGGACGAGGGGGACGACGGCTGGGACGACGACTGGGAGGACGACTGGGACGAAGACTGGGAGGACGGCCAGGGCGGCGCGGGCGGCGCGGATCCGGCGGCCGGGAGGCCGGTGCGCGGCGGGCGCGACGGGTGATCCGTGCGCCCGCCGGGCCCGCTCACCCCCGCGGCGCCGAGCGGGCGCGCGGGCCGAGCGCGCGCAGGTACTCCCACGCGTCGGCGACGATCTCGTCGAGCCCCGTGTGCGCCGGGCGCCAGCCCAGCTCGTCGACGGCCCGCCGGCTCGACGCGATGAGCACGGCCGGGTCGCCGGCGCGGCGGGGGGCCTCCACGACGGGGATGTCCAGCCCCGTCACCCTGCGGCAGGCGTCGATCACCTGGCGCACCGAATAGCCGGTGCCGCTGCCCAGGTTGTAGATGCCGTGCCGGCCGGGGGCGGCCGCCGCCAGCGCGAGGGCGTGCGCGTGCGCCAGGTCGAGCACGTGGATGTAGTCGCGCACGGCGGTGCCGTCCTCGGTGGGCCAGTCGGTGCCGAACACCGAGATCGACGGGCGGTGCCCCAGCGCCGCCTGCAGCACCAGCGGGATCAGATGCGTCTCCACCGCGCGGTTCTCGCCCGCCGACCCGTACGCACCGGCCACGTTGAAGTACCGCAGGCTCACCGCGGCCAGCCCGTAGGCGTGCGCATAGGAGGTGATGGCGTGGTCGATGGCGAGCTTGGTGGCCCCGTACGGATTGGTGGGCGCGGTGGGGGCGTCCTCGGTGATCGGCACCGACTCGGGCTCGCCGTACGTGGCGGCCGTGGAGGAGAACACCAGCCGCGGCACGCCCGCCGCCCGCATCGCGTCGAGGAGGGCGAGGGTGGCGACGACGTTGCGCCGCCAGTACTCGGCGGGCGCCTCGACCGACTCGCCCACCAGCGACATCGCGGCGAAGTGCAGCACGCCGTCGACCGGCGCGGTGCCCGCCATCCGCTCGAGCACCGCGGCCGCATCCGCCGACACCTCGCCCTCGACGAATCCGGCGCCCTCGGGCACCGCGTCGCGGTTCCCGGTGGACAGGTCGTCGAGCACGGTCACCCGATGCCCCTGCTCGAGCAGCAGCGTGGCGCACGCGCTGCCCACGTAGCCGGCGCCGCCGGTGACGAGCAGGTGCATCGGGGCGCGCGGCGACGCGGCCGTCACGGGATCGTCTCGACCTGGACGGCGTGCGCCAGATCCTCCGGCAGCAGGAACGACTCGTGGCCGACCGCGGTGATGTGCACGCCCTCGCCGTCGAGCAGGACGGTGACGCGGGCGTTCGGGACCACGCCGACGTCGCGCAGCGCGCCGAGCGTCTCGGCGTCCACCTGCACGTGCTCGGCGAGGCGGCGCACCACCACGGCGGTGGATTCGCCGTGCGGCAGTTCGCTCAGCCGGGTGAGCGGCGCGGCCGCGGGCGCCGAGCGCGCGCCCAGCTCCGGCAGCCCCGGGATGGGGTTGCCGTACGGCGAGGTGGTGGGCTGGCCCAGCACGGAGATGAGGCGGCGCTCCACGTCCTCGCTCATCACGTGCTCCCAGCGGCAGGCCTCGGCGTGCACGTCCTCCCAGTCGAGGCCGATCACGTCGACGAGCAGGCGCTCGGCCAGGCGGTGCTTGCGCATCACGGAGATCGCGATCTCGCGGCCCTTCGCGGTGAGCTCGAGGCGGCGGTCGTCGGCGACCGTGATGAGGCCGTCGCGTTCCATGCGGGCCACGGTCTGGCTGACCGTGGGGCCGGACTGCTCGAGCCGCTCGGCGATGCGCGCGCGCAGCGGCACGACGCCCTCCTCCTCGAGCTCGTAGACGGTGCGGAGATACATCTCCGTGGTGTCCACCAAATCCTTCACTGATCATTCCCCTAACGTCCCGACCAGTCTATCGCCGCCGCAGACGGGCGGGCGCGGGTTGCCGCCGAACGTGTTTCGGCTCGCCTGCGGCCCCGGTGGGCGGTGCGGCGCAGTAGCGTCTGGTGTATGTCACCTCACACGGATCCGGGTGCGACGGTGCCGCACGGTCCCGGTGCTCCCCGCGGGGCGGCCGGGCGCGCCGGACCGGCGGTGATCTGGTCGCCCGAGTACCTGGGCTACCGGCTCAGCGAGACGCACCCGATGAACCCCGCCCGCCTCGACCTCACGATGCGCCTCGCCGCCGAGCTCGGGGTGCTCGACGGCGTGGAGACGGTGCGCCCCGCGCAGCCGTCCGACGGCGAGCTGCTGCGCATCCACACCCCGGCCTACGTCTCGGCGGTGCGCGATCCGCGCGGGCGCGTCGAGCACGGCCTGGGCACGGACGACAACCCCGTGTTCGAGCACATGCACGAGGCCAGCGCGATCCTCGCGGGCGGCACGCTCGCCGCGGCGCGCGCCATCGCCGGCGGCACCGCGCGGAGGGCGGTGAACATCGGCGGCGGCATGCACCATGCGATGCCCGACCACGCCGCGGGCTTCTGCGTGTACAACGACTGCGCCATCGCCATCTCGTGGCTGCTCGACAACGGCTTCGACCGCATCGCCTACGTCGACGTGGACGTGCACCACGGCGACGGCGTGCAGCGGGCCTTCCTGGGCGACCCGCGCGTGCTCACCGTCTCGATCCACCAGCATCCCGCCACCCTGTGGCCCAACACCGGCTGGCCGGCCGAGACGGGCTTCGGTGACGCCGAGGGCACGGCGGTCAACCTGGCGGTGCTTCCCGGCACTGCCGACGCGCTGTGGCTGCGCGCCTTCCACGCCGTCATCCCGGGCGCGGTGCGCGCGTTCCGCCCGCAGATCCTGGTGACCCAGTGCGGCGTCGACAGCCACCGGGAGGATCCGCTGGCCGACCTCAACCTCACCGTCGACGGGCACCGCGCGGCCTTCCGGGCGCTGCGCTCGCTCGCCGAGGAGGTGTGCGAGGGCCGCTGGCTCGCCACCGGCGGCGGCGGCTACGGCATCACCCGGGTGGTGCCGCGGTCGTGGACGCACCTGCTCGCCACCGTCCTCGACGCCGACCTGCCGGTGGACACCCCCACCCCGCCGCGGTGGCGCGAGGCCGCCGCGGAGGCGGCCGCGGCCGCCTCGCCCGAGCTCATGCTCATCCCGGGCGTCCCGGAGACGATGGGCGACGGCGGCGACACCTCCTTCTCCCCGTGGCAGGGCCGCGCCGAGCGGGTGCCGCTGGCGGTGCTGTCGCAGGCCGACAAGGCCGAGCGCGACCTCGCCCGCATCGACTCCGCCATCGCCGACACGCGCGACAACGTCTTCCCGCTGCTGGGGCTGGATCCCGATGATCCCCGCGACTAAAGGCCTGACCCGTTCGGACACCGAGGAACCCCGATGACCCACGAGACCGACACGACCGAACCTCCCGCCGACTCCGACGCCGCGCGGCGCTACCACTACCCGGAGCACTGGGTGGCCGACGTGCTCGCGTCGGACGGCCGCGCAGTGCGGTTGCGCCCGATCACCCCCGACGACGGCGGCAAGCTCGTCGACTTCCACGCCGGGCTCTCCGAACGCACCCGCTACCTGCGCTACTTCGGCCCCTACCCGACGATGTCCGAGCGCGACGTGGCCCACTTCACCACGCTCGACTACGTGCGCCGCGTGGGCCTGGTGATGGAGCTCGGCGACCGGATCATCGCGGTGGGCAGCTACGAGGGCCTCGACGACGTCGACAACGGGAAGGCCGCCGAGGTGGCGTTCGTGGTGGCCGACGGGCACCAGGGGCGGGGGCTGGGGCCGATCCTGCTCGAGCACCTGGCGGGCGCCGCCGCCGAGAACGGCCTCGAGCGGTTCGTCGCCGAGGTCCTCGCGGAGAACCGGCACATGGTGTCGGTCTTCCGGCAGGCCGGCTACCAGGTCAGCCGCAGCTACGACGGCGGCGTGGTGCACCTGGAGTTCGACATCGACCCCACCGAGGCGCTGCTGTCGGTGCGCAACGCCCGCGAGCGCGCCGCCGAGGCGCGCAGCGTGCGCAACGTGCTCACGCCCCGCTCGATCGCGGTGATCGGCGCGTCGACCGACCCCGCCAAGGTGGGCCACGCGGTGCTGAGCAACCTGCTCGGCGCGGGCTTCACCGGGCCGGTGTTCCCGGTCAACGCGGAGCACCGCTCGGTGCGGGGCGTGCGCGCCTATCCGTCGGTGCGCGAGATCCCCGACGACCTCGACCTGGCCGTGGTGGCCGTGCCGGCCGAGGCGATGGACGAGGTGTTCGAAGACTGCCTCGCCAAGGGCGTCAAGGCGCTCGTGGTGGTGTCGTCGGGGTTCAGCGAGACGGGCCCGCACGGGCAGGAGCAGGAGCGCCGGCTGGTGCGGGCGGCGCGGGCCCACGGCATGCGCGTGGTGGGGCCCAACGCGCTCGGCGTGGCCAACACCGACCTGGCCGTGGGGCTCAACTCCACGCTGGCGCCCGTGCTGCCGGGGCGCGGCCGCATCGGGTTCTTCTGCCAGTCGGGCGCCCTGGGCATCCAGATCCTCGACGGCGCGGCCACGCGGCGGCTGGGGCTGTCGACGTTCGTCTCCGCGGGCAACCGCGGCGACGTCTCGGGCAACGACGTCCTGCAGTACTGGGACACCGACCCCGACACCGACGTGGTGCTGCTGTACCTGGAGAGCTTCGGCAACCCGCGCAAGTTCTCGCGCATCGCCCGCCGGGTGGCGCGCAGCAAGCCCATCGTGGCCGTCAAGAGCGGCCGCCACGCGGTGCCGCCGGCGCTCGCGGCCACCGGGGTGGAGATCGACGACGCCACCGTGCGCGCGCTGTTCGAGCAGTCGGGGGTGATCCACGTCGACTCGATCGCCCAGCTCTTCGACTGCGCGGGCGTGCTGGCGTACCAGCCGCTGCCGAAGGGCCCGCGGGTGGCGATCGTCGGCAACTCGACAGCGCTGGGCGTGCTCGCCGCCGACGCGGTGCGCAGCGAGGGGCTCGAGGCCGGCGACCCGGTGGACCTGGGCGCCCGCGCCACGCCGGAGCAGTTCGCCGACGCGGTCGCCGCCGCCGTGCGCGCGGAGGACAACCACGCGGTGATGGCCGTGTTCGTGCCGCCCATCGCCGTCGCCTCCGAGCCGTACGCGGTGGCGCTGCTCGACGCGGTGCGCGGCGCCGACAAGCCGATCGTCACCACCTTCCTCGCCGAGGAGGGCATCCCCGCGATGCTCTCGGTGTGCGACGAGGACGGCAGCCCCACGCGCGGGTCGGTGCCCTCGTACCCGGGGCCGGAGCGGGCCGCCACCTCGCTGGCGCGGGCATGGCGCTACGCGCGGTGGCTCGAGGTGCCGGTGTCGGCGATGGTGCGCCCCGAGGGCGTCGACACGGCCCGCGCCCGCGCGCTGGTGCACGAGTGGCTCGAGGGGCGGGGCGCGCGGCTGCTCTCCGACAGCGAGGCCGCGGCGCTGCTCGCGTGCTACGGCATCGACGTGGTGCCCTACGTGGAGGTCGCCGACGCCGCCTCGGCCCGGCAGGCGGCCGAGCACATCGGCTACCCGGTGGCGCTCAAGGCGCGCGCGGCCGATTGGCGCCGCCGGCCCGACCTCATGGGCGTGCGCCTCGACCTGACCTCGCCCGACGCGGTGGGCGACGCGTACGCCGACGTCTCGATGCTCTCGGGCAGCGACGTGGTGCAGGTGCAGAAGATGGCGCCCAAGGGCATCAACTGCGTCATCGCGGTGCAGGACGACCCGTCCTTCGGCTCGGTGATCTCCTTCGGGCTGGCCGGGGTGATCTCCACGCTGCTGGGCGACCGTGCCTACCGGGTGCTGCCGGTCACCGAGGACGAGGCCCGCGACCTGATCGACGCCCCCAAGGCCGCGCCGCTGCTCAGCGGCTACGGCT
>CAZDSL010000029.1:0-2553 GCA_964507655.1 uncultured Mycobacteriaceae bacterium
GTCTCGTGCACGACCATCGCGACCCCGCCGTCGGCGAAGTTCTTCAGGTCCTTGCCGGTGGCGCCCATTTCGGGGGTGCGCATGGCGGCCTCGTAGGCGGCGCGGTCGGCGAATTCGAGCGTCGCCACCAGGAAGTGCGCGGGCGTCTTGCCGGCCGGGTCTTCGCACACGCCGTACGAGGCGCGCGCCAGGCCGGGCACCTTGGCGACGAGCGGCATGTGCACGTCGCGGTAGTGCGCCAGGAACGCGTCGGGGTCGGCGGGCGCGCCGTAGGTGATGGTCATCGTGAACATTCAGGCCTCCTTCGCGGCGTCGCCGAGGGTCTTGGCGACGAGCGTGAGCACGTCGTAGGAGGCGACGACCTCGTCGTTCTGGTTGGTGACGGTGGCATCCCAGCGCACCTCACCGTAGTCGACGCTGGCGCGCGGCGAGATCTGCTTGGCGGTGAGGGTGACGGTGATCTGGTCGCCGAGCTTCACGGGGGTGAGGAAGCGCAGGTCGTCGACGCCGAAGTTCGCCAGCACCGGGCCCGGCTCGGGCGAGACGAACAGCCCCGCCGCGAACGACACCACCAGGTAGCCGTGGGCGACGCGCCCGCCGAACAGCGGGTTGGCCTCGGCCGCGGCCTGGTCCATGTGGGCGTAGAAGGTGTCGCCGGTGAACTCGGCGAAGTGCTCGACGTCCTCGGTGGTGACGGTGCGGGGGCCGCCGATGATGGTGTCGCCCAGCTTCAGCTCGGCCAGCGACTTGCGGAACGGGTGCTCGTCGGTGACCTGCTGCGCGGCGCCGGGCATCCAGCGCTCGCCGATCGCGGTGAGCGAGTCGGGGTCGCCCTGGATGGCGGTGCGCTGCATGAAGTGGAGCACGCCGCGCACGCCGCCGAGCTCCTCGCCGCCGCCGGCGCGCCCGGGGCCGCCGTGCACGAGCAGCGGCAGGGGCGAGCCGTGGCCGGTGCTCTCGCGGGCGTCGCGGGCGTTGAGGATGTGCACGCGGCCGTGGAACGGGGCGATGCCGCGCACCACCTCGCGGGCCACGGCCGGGTCGGCGGTGATCACCGACGCCACCAGGCTGCCCTCGCCGCGGGCCGCGAGCGTGACGGCGTCGGCGACGTCCTCGTAGCCGATCACGGTGCTCACCGGGCCGAAGGCCTCGATGTCGTGGATCTCGGCGCCGCGCGGGTCGCGCGCGCGCAGCAGCACGGGGGAGAGGAAGGCGCCGGCCTCGGCGTCGGCTCCGACGACCTCCACCTGCTGCGGGTCGCCGTAGACGATGTCGGCGTTGTGCTGCAGCTTGGCGATGGCGCTGCGCACCTCCTCGCGCTGCTCGACGCTGGCGAGCGCGCCCATCTTCACGCCCTCGGCGGTGGGGTCGCCGATGGTGACGGCGGCGAGCTTGTCCTGCAGGGCGGCGACCACGTCGTCGACCCGCCCGGAGGGCACGAGCACGCGCCGGATGGCGGTGCACTTCTGGCCGGCCTTGGCCGTCATCTCGCGCACGACCTCGCGCACGTACAGATCGAACTCCTCGGTGCCCGGTGCGGCGTCGGGGCCCAGGATGGCGCAGTTGAGCGAGTCGGCCTCGGCGGAGAACACGACGCCGCGCTGCGTGACGGCCGGGTCGCTGCGCAGCATGTGGGCGGTGCCGGCCGAGCCGGTGAAGGCCACGACGTCGCGGTAGTCGAGGTTGTCCATGATGCCGCGGGCGCTGCCGCACAGCAGCTGCAGCGTGCCCTCGGGGAGGATGCCCGAGTCGATGATGATGCGCACGGCCTGCTCGGTGAGGTGGGCCGTCTGCCCGGCCGGCTTGACGATGGAGGGGACGCCGGCGATGAACGCGGGCGCCAGCTTCTCCATGAAGCCCCACACCGGGAAGTTGAACGCGTTGATCTGCACCGCGATGCCCGGCCGCGTGGTGTAGACGTGCTGGCCGAGGAACGTGCCGCGCTTGCCCAGCTGGTCGGCCGCGCCGTCGAGGTACACGGTGGACACGGGCAGCTCGCGGCGCGCGCGGCTGGACATGGCCAGGGCGGTGCCGATGCCGCCGTCGATGTCGATGCCCGAGTCGCGCGCCGTGGCGCCGGTGGTGGCGGACGTGGCGTAGAGCTCGTCCTTGTGGTTCATCAGCTCCAGCGCGGCCTGCTTGATGAGCAGCGCGCGGGCGTGGAAGTCGAGCTCGGCCAGGGCGGGGCGCCCCACGGTGCGCGCGTAGTCGATCATGCCCGGCACGTCGAGGCCGGTGGAGGACACGCGCGCCAGCTCCGTGCCGTCGACGGCGCTGGTCACGGGGTGGCCGGCGTCGGGGGCGGTGTACCACTCGCCCTGGGCGTAGCTCTGCAGCATCCGGGTCACGGGAACGCTCCTCGCATAGGCAATCGGCTGAAGGGCCCGGGGCGCGACGCTCCGGACCGGCATATCGACCAAACGGTCGGTCGGTAACCAGGATCGCCCGCGGGGACCGGCGGTGTCAACCGGGACCGGCCCGGTGAGCGGCGGGAATCACGTGCCGAGCGAGGCGGAGACGGCCGAGCGCAGCACGGACGGCGGCGCCCGCCGG
>CAZDSL010000029.1:2653-14881 GCA_964507655.1 uncultured Mycobacteriaceae bacterium
ACGGCCGAGCGCAGCACGGACGGCGGCGCCCGCCGGGCGGGACACGGCCGGCCGGGACAGCCGGCTGGGACACGGCCGGCCGGGACACAGCCGGCCGACTCAGCCGCGCCGGTCGGGCGCCCGCAGCCCCTCGAAGGTGAGCCGGATGAGGTTGTCGGCGATCCGCTGCGCGCCCTCGTCGCCGTCGTCGCGGCGCTGATACCACTCGGAGATGGAGTTCAGCGCGCCGAACAGCAGCCGTGCGGCGATGCCGGGGTCGAGCCCGGGGCGCAGGTCGCCCTCCTCCCGGGCCTGCGTCATGAGCTCTGTGATGACGGCGTCGAGTTCGCGGCGCCGGCGCAGGGCGCGGCGCTCCACCTCGGTGTTGCCGCGCACCCGCAGCAGCAGCGTCACGTAGGGCAGCTCGCTGGTGAGTATCTCCACCCCGCGCCGCACCCGGTATTCGATGCGGTCGATGGCGGGGCCGGTGCACGCCCCCGGCTCGTCGCCGACGGCGGTGAGGGCGTCGAGCGCGCGGTCGAGGGCGCGCTCGAGCAGCGCGTCCTTGCTCGCCACGTGGTGGTAGATGGACGACTTGGAGATGCCGAGCGCGTCGGCGAGCATGCCCATGCTGGTGCCGTCGAAGCCGCGCTCGAGGAACACCTCCACCGCGCGTTCGGTGACGATGTTGGTGTCGTAGCCCGGCCGCCCCGCGGGACGTCCCGGGCGGCCGGTTCGTTGCCGGGACCCGCCTGTTGCGGTGGTGGTCGTCGGTGCCATGGGCGCATTCTCTCCTGCCGGTCCGGGGGTTCGCGCGTGCAGGGGCCGCTGTCCGCCCCCACACTACCGAATGGTCGGTAGATAAGGTAGCCTGTCGCTCATCGCCGCGTACCCGCCAGGAGGAACAGTGCCCGCATCAGCCGCCGGCAACGGCGCCCCGACCGTCCGCATCGAGCGCGGTGAGGACCGCTACGTGGTCACCCTGGACCGCCCGCGGGTGCGCAACGCCATCAACGCGCAGATGATCGGCGAGCTGCACGAGGCGTGCGCCGCCGTGGAGGCCGACCCGGCCCCCGTCATCCTCACCGGGGCGGGGGAGGACTTCGCCGCCGGCGCCGACATCGGCGAGCTGCGCGAGCGCGGCGCCGAGCAGGCCCTGCAGGGCATCAACCGCGTGCTGTTCGACCGCATCGCCGCGCTGCCCGTGCCCGTCATCGCCGCCGTGCGCGGCTACGCCCTGGGCGGCGGCGCCGAGCTGGCGTACGCGTGCGACGTGCGCTTCGCGGACGAGACGGCCCGCTTCGGCAACCCCGAGCCCGGCCTGGGCATCCTCGCGGCGGCCGGCGCGTCCTACCGCCTCTCGTCGCTGGTGGGCGCCTCGGTGGCCAAGCAGGTGCTGCTCGCCGGCCGCACCCTCGACGCCGCCGCGGCCGAGCGCTACGGCCTGGTCATGCCGCTCACCGCGCCCGGCGAGGTGCTCGCCGCCGCGCACAAGGCCGTCGACCGCATCGGCCGCCAGTCGGCGCTGGCGCTGCGCCTGAGCAAGGCCGTCGCCGACGCCGACGCCGCGCACCCCGTGCTCGACGACATCGCCCAGGCGGTGCTGTTCGAATCGGCCGACAAGCGCGAGCGCATGACGGCGTTCCTGGAGAAGAAGAACCGCTGACCCCCGCGCCGCCGGCGCCGCGCGCGCCGGGGGCCGCAGAGAGGATTCCCGTTGCCTGCCGACAACACCGCAACCCCCGCCGCACCGCAGGGCGGCCTGCCCCGTTCGATGGCCGTCATCGGCGGCGGCACCATGGGCGCCGGCATCGCCCAGTCGTTCGTCGCCGGCGGCGCCTCCGTGGTGCTGGTGGAGAGCGGCGACCGCGACGCCGCCCGCGCCCGCGTGGCCGACGGCCTCGCCCGCTCCGAGCGCAAGGGCGCCCTCGACGCCCCCGCGGCCGAGGTGCTCGAGCGGCTGACCCTCGTCGCCGATGCGGCCGAGCTGTCGTCGTACCCGGAGCTCGAGCTCGTCGTGGAGGCCGTGCCCGAGGATCCGTCGCTCAAGGCCACGGTGCTGGCCGCCGTGGCGAAGGCGGCCCCGCGCGGCGCCGTGCTGGCCAGCAACACCAGCTCGCTGTCGATCGGCGAGCTGGCCGCCGCCGTGGAGGGGCCGGAGCGGTTCCTGGGCACGCACTTCTTCAACCCGGTGCCCGTCTCGTCGCTGGTCGAGCTGGTGGTGGGCCCGCAGACGGCGCCGTCGGTGCGCGACACCGCGCGCGGCTGGGCCGAGGCGCTGGGCAAGACGGTGGTGGTCGTCAACGATTCGCCTGGCTTCGCCACCAGCCGCCTGGGCGTGATGCTGGGCCTCGAGGCCATCCGCATGCTCGAGGAGGGCGTCGCCTCGGCCGCCGACATCGACACCGCCATGGAGCTGGGCTACCGGCATCCGATGGGCCCGCTGCGCTCCACCGACCTCGTGGGCCTCGACGTGCGCCTGGCCATCGCCGAGCACCTCGCCGCCACGCTCGGCCCCCGCTTCGAGCCGCCGAACCTGCTGCGCCGCAAGGTCGCCGACGGCGAGCTCGGCCGCAAGACGGGCCGCGGCTTCCACGATTGGAGCAAGTGATGAGCGATACCGATCCCGTGGTGCGGCTCGAGGTCGACGGCGGCCTCGCCCGCGTGACGCTCGCCCGTCCCGCGTCCCTCAATGCGCTCGACGCGCGGATGAAGTCGGAGCTGACGGCCGCGCTGCGCGCCGTGGCGCGCGACGCGTCGGTGCGCGCCGTGCTCCTCACGGCCGAGGGCAAGCACTTCTGCGTGGGTCAGGACCTCGACGAGCACGTGGGCTCGCTGCACGCCGACCGCGCCACCGCGATGGACACGGTGGGCCGCGACTACAACCCGCTGCTGCGCGCGCTCGCGGACATCCCCGTGCCCGTGGTGGCGGGGGTGCAGGGCGCCTGCGCCGGTGCGGGCTGGGGTCTGGCCATGGCCGCCGACATCCGCGTGGTGGGCGGGCGCACCTCGTTCCGCTCGGCGTTCACCGGCATCGCGCTGGCGGCCGATTCGGGGCTGAGCGCCACCCTCACCCGCGCCCTGGGGCCCAGCCGGGCCGCGGGCATCCTGCTGCTGGGCGACGCCGTCACCGCGGAGCAGGCGCTCGAGTGGGGGATGGTGCACCGCGTGGTGGACGACGCCGACGACCGGGACGCCGTGGCGCGCGAGGCCGAGGCGCTGGCCCGCGGCCTCGCGGAGGGGCCCACGCGCGCGCTCGCCGCGGTCAAGGGCCTGATCGGCGCCGCCGACGGCCTGGACGCGGCGCTCGAGGACGAGCGGCGCGCGCAGGAGACGCTGGGCGCGTCCGACGACCATCTCGCCGCGGTGGAGGCGTTCCTGGCCAAGGAGAAGCCCGTCTTCCGCGGCCGCTGACCGGCCGCGCCGGCGCCGGTTCCGCACGGGCGGGGCCGGCGGGGGCCGTTCGCGGTTGTGCTGCGGCCCACACCCCTGCATAATGTTCATTAACGACCGAACGGTCGGTAGACGGCAAGTGATCCGGACGCCACCGGGCGACGACACTCAGGAGCAGCAATGACCGCGACAGAGCAGATCGGGGATCAGGAGGCCTACTTCGAGGCCACCATCTCCGCCGATCAGCGCATCGAGCCGCGAGACTGGATGCCCGAGGGCTACCGCAAGACCCTCGTCCGGCAGATCTCGCAGCACGCGCATTCGGAGATCATCGGCATGCAGCCGGAGGGCAACTGGCTCACCCGCGCGCCCTCGCTGCGCCGCAAGGCCATCCTCACCGCCAAGGTGCAGGACGAGGCCGGGCACGGGCTGTACCTGTACTCGGCGGCCGAGACGCTGGGCGTGGACCGGCAGGATCTCACCGAGCGCCTCATCGAGGGCCGGCAGAAGTACTCGTCGATCTTCAACTACCCCACACCCTCCTACGCCGACGTGGGCACCATCGGCTGGCTGGTCGACGGCGCGGCGATCTGCAACCAGGTGCCGCTGTGCCGCAGCTCGTTCGGCCCCTACGCCCGCGCGATGATCCGCGTGTGCAAGGAGGAGTCGTTCCACCAGCGCCAGGGCTACGAGCTGCTCACCACGATGATGCGGGGCACCGACGCGCAGCGCGCCATGGTGCAGGAGTCGGTGAACCGCTTCTGGTGGCCGTCGCTGATGATGTTCGGCCCGCCCGACGACGACTCGCCCAACACCGCGCAGTCGATGGCGTGGGGCATCAAGCGCAACACCAACGACGAGCTGCGCCAGAAGTTCGTCGACATGACGGTGCCGCAGGCCGACGCGCTCGGCATCACGCTGCCCGACCCGGAGCTCGCCTGGAACGAGGAGCGCGGCCACTACGACTTCGGCACCCCCGACTGGTCGGAGTTCATGCGGGTCGTCAAGGGCGGCGGGCCCGCCAACGCGCAGCGCATCGCCGCGCGCAAGGCCGCGCACGAGGGCGGCGCCTGGGTGCGCGAGGCGGCCGCGGCCTACGCGGCGCGCGAGGAGGCCGGCCGGGCCGCCGCCTGACCGCCAGAGACATCCCCCGAGAGGACACGACATGACCAGCAGTTCCCAGGCGGACTGGCCGCTGTACGAGGTGTTCGTGCGCGGCAACCGCGGCCTGAACCACGTGCACGTGGGCTCGCTGCACGCCGCCGACGACGAGATGGCGCTGCTCAACGCCCGCAACGTGTACACGCGGCGCAACGAGGGCGTGAGCATCTGGGTGGTGCGCTCGTCGCAGATCACCGCGTCGAGCCCGGACGAGAAGGACCCGTTCTTCGCGCCCAACGCCGACAAGGTCTACCGGCACCCCACCTTCTACGAGATCCCCGACAACGTCCCCCACATGTGACCGCCGGGTCCGGCGCGACGGAAAGCACGGAGTGAGACCGACATGACACACGAGATCGAAGGCAATGCCTACGAGGCGATGAACGACTCGTCCGGGGACGGCGACTGGGCGTTCGGCACCAGCTTCGACGACCCGCTCGGCGGGGTCGACACCACCGTCCCCGAGGGTGTCGACCGGGCCGACCTGGCCGCGTACTGCCTCATGCTCGGCGACGACGCGCTCGTCACGGCCCAGCGGCTGCTGGAGTGGACGGCGCACGGCCCCGAGCTCGAGGAGGAGCTGGCCATGGCCAACCTCTCGCTCGACCTGCAGGGGCAGGCCCGCCTGCTCCTGGCCCGCGCCGCCGACGCCGACCCGTCCTGCGTGCCCGCGCTGCCGGAGGGCTCGCCGGTGCCGGCCGAGGATGCGCTGGCGTTCTTCCGCGACGAGCACGCGTTCCGCTCGGTGCGCCTCACCGAGGTGGCGGGCACCGACTTCGCCGACGTGGTGGTGCGCACGCTGCTGCTGAGCACCTTCCGGCTGGCGGTGTTCACCCGGCTGGCCCGCTCGGTCGACCCGGTGCTCGCCGCCGTCGCCGCCAAGGGCGTCAAGGAGCTCGCCTACCACCGCCAGTGGTCGGCGCGCTGGATGCAGGTGTTCGGCGGCGGCACCGACGAGTCGCGCGAGCGCACCGAGCGGGCGCTGACCCGCCTGTGGCCGTTCGTCGACGAGCTGTTCGAGACCACCGAGGTGGAGGCGCGGCTCGCCGCCGTGGGCGCGGCCGTGGAGCCGCACACCGTGCGCGAGGAGTTCGACGGCGTGATCGACCAGGTGCTCGACGCGTCCGGATTCGACCGCCCGCAGGTGCCCGCCCTCGGCGGGGTGGGCGGGCGCACCGGCCGCGGCGGGCTGCACACCGAGGACCTGGGCCCCATGCTCGCCGTGATGCAGTCGGTGGCCCGGGCCCACCCGATGGGCCAGTGGTGAGCGCCATGACCACCGCCCACGCCCCCGCGCCGGGGGTCTCCGGCGCCGCTCCCGGCGTCTCCGAGGCCGACGTGCGCGCCGCCGTCGCCGCCGTCACCGACCCCGAGCTGCCGTTCCTCACGCTCGCCGACCTCGGCATCGTGCGCGGCGTCGAGGTCGACCCGGCCGGGTCGGTGACCGTCACGATCACCCCCACCTACTCGGGCTGCCCCGCGATGACGGAGATGAAGTCCGACATCCACGCGGCGCTCACCCGGCTGGGCGTGCGCGACGCGGAGGTGCGCACGCAGCTGCAGCCGGCGTGGACCACCGACTGGATGACCGACGCCGCCCGCGACGCCTTGCGCGAGCACGGCTACTCGGCACCGGGCGCCGCGCCGCGCAGGGCCGACGGGCCCATCCCGCTGACGCTGGAGATGCCCGCCCGCGCTCTGCGCTGCCCCCAGTGCGGCTCGCACCGCACCCGCACGGTGTCCGAGCACGGCTCGACGCTGTGCAAGGCCCTCTACACCTGCGCCGACTGCGGCGAGCCGTTCGAACACTTCAAGGAGATCTGACCATGGCCAGCAGCATCGCCACGGACGACGGGGCCCCTGCCGCCGCCCCGGGGCCGTCCGAGACCCCGCCGCGCAACCGGCCGTTCCGGCGGCTCGCGGTCTCCCGCGTCGACAAGCTCACCGACGACGCCGTCGCCGTCACCTTCGACGTGCCCGAGGAGTACCGCGACGAGTTCGTCTTCCGGCCCGGCCAGTTCCTCACCCTGCGCCGCGACGTGGACGGCCGCGACGAGCGCCGCTCCTACTCGATCTGCGCGCCGGTGGGCGCCGCGCCGCGCATCGGCGTGCGCGAGGTGGCCGACGGGCTGTTCTCCACCATGCTCGTCAATCAGGTGTCCGCCGGCGACGTGCTCGAGGTGCAGGCGCCCACCGGCAACTTCACGGCCGATCCGCTCACCGGCGGGCGGCACGTGCTCATCGCCGCCGGATCGGGCATCACCCCCGTGCTCTCGATCGCGTCGTCGCTGCTTGAGGCGTCGGACGACGCCGAGGTGGTGCTGATCTACGGCAACCGCCGCACGCAGACCGTCATGTTCACCGAGGACATCGCCGACCTGAAGAACGCGCACCCCGAGCGTTTCCAGGTCATCCACGTGCTCTCGCGCGAGCCGCGGGACGTGGAGCTGTTCTCGGGCCGGCTCGACACGGACAAGCTCGCGCAGCTGCTCACCGACCTGGTGCCCGCCGAGCACGTCGACCACTTCTGGCTGTGCGGCCCGTTCGAGATGGTCGTCGGCGCCCGCGAGGTGCTCTCCGGGCGCGGCGTGGGCAAGGACCGCATCCACATGGAGCTGTTCTACGTCGAGTCGGCGCCGCCGCCCGTGCGCGGGCATGAGGAGAAGGGCATCGAGGGCCCCGCCTCCGAGGTGACGGTGGTCTTCGAGGGGCGCACCAGCACCCAGACGCTGCCCCGCGACACCCCCATCCTCGACGCCGCGCAGCAGTACCGCGACGACCTGCCCTACGCGTGCAAGGGCGGCGTGTGCGGCACCTGCCGGGCCAAGCTCACCTGCGGCACGGCCGAGATGCACGTCAACTACGCGCTGGAGGATTCGGAGGTCGAGGCCGGCTTCATCCTCACCTGCCAGGCCCGCCCCACCAGCGACGAGGTCACGGTCGACTTCGACCGCTGACCTGCGCGGCCCCCACCCACCCCCGCACCCCGACTGGAGCCCCACCCCATGAGCCTCGTAGAGAGCGAAAAGTTCACCGGGATCGAGTACGCCTCGCGCGACGAGATCTCCCAGCTGCAGCTGGACCGGCTGCGCAACACCCTGCGCCACTCCTACTTCCACGTGCCCCACTACCGCCGGGCCTTCGATGAGGCCGGCGTGCACCCCGACGACTTCCGCGAGCTGTCCGACCTGGCCAAGTTCCCCTTCACGGCCAAGGCGCAGCTGCGCGAGAACTACCCGTTCGGCATGTTCGCGGTGCCGCAGGAGCGGATCCGCCGCATCCACGCCTCGTCGGGCACCACCGGGCGGCCCACCGTGGTCGGCTACACCGACGGCGACCTGGAGAACTGGGCCGGGCTGGTGGCCCGCAGCCTGCGCGCCGCCGGCGTGCGCAAGGGCGACAAGGTGCACGTGGCCTACGGCTACGGCCTGTTCACCGGCGGCCTGGGCGCCCACTACGGCGTCGAGAAGGCCGGCGCCACGGTCATCCCGGTCTCGGGCGGCCAGACCGAGCGCCAGGTGCAGCTGATCCAGGACTTCCAGCCCGACGCGATCATGGTCACGCCGTCGTACCTGCTCACCATCATCGACCAGATGCGCAAGATGGGCGTCGACCCGCGCTCGACGTCGCTGCGCATCGCCGTGCTCGGCGCCGAGCCGTGGACCAACGAGATGCGCACCGAGATCGAGACGTCGCTGGGCGTCGACGCCGTCGACATCTACGGCCTCTCCGAGGTGATGGGCCCGGGCGTCGCGATGGAGTGCGCCGAGACGAAGGACGGCCCCACCATCTGGGAGGACCACTTCTACCCGGAGGTCATCGACCCGGAGACGGGGGAGGTGCTGCCCGACGGCGCCGAGGGCGAGCTGGTGTTCACCTCGCTCACCAAGGAGGCCATGCCGATCGTCCGCTACCGCACCCGCGACCTGACCCGGCTGCTGCCGGGCACGGCCCGCTCGATGCGGCGCATGGCACGGGTGACCGGCCGCACCGACGACATGATGATCATCCGCGGCGTCAACTGCTTCCCCACGCAGTTCGAGGAGCTCATCGTGGGCCTGCCGGCGCTGCAGCCGCAGTACCAGTGCGTGCTCGAGCGCAAGGGGCGCATGGACACGCTGACGCTGCGGGTGGAGGCCAAGGCCGACGCGTCGAGCGACGACCGCGCGGACGCCACCAAGACGCTCTCGCACCTGATCAAGAGCAAGATCGGCATCACGGTGGGGGTGGACATCGTCGACGCCGACGGCATCGAGCGGAGCGTGGGCAAGGCCCACCGCATCCTGGACAGGCGGTAGCCACCGCCTGTCCAGGGGGCGGGCCGGCATGTGCGGCGGGGCGGTCAGTACATGATGACGCCGCGCACGTTCTCGGCCTTGCGCATGGCCTCGTAGCCCTCGTTGATCTGATCGAGCGAGTAGGTGCGGGTGATCATCTCGTCGAGCTTGAGCCGCCCCTCCATGTACAGCCGCAGCAGGTGCGGGATGTCGTAGCGGATGTTGGCGTTGCCGAACCACGAGCCGGTGACCGTCTTGCGCATCGCGGTGAGGTCGAACAGGCTCATCGTGACGTCCGTGTCCGCGATCGGCCCCACCGACACCTGCACGCACACGCCGCCCTTGCCGAGCAGGCTCATCGCCGGGGCCACCATGGCTCCCGAGGCCACGGCGACGGTGATGATGACCTTGTCGGCGAGCTGCCCCCACGTGAGGTCCTGCAGCATCGCGGCGGCCTCCTCGATGGACGCCGCGGTGTGGGTGGCGCCGAAGGTGGTGGCCTGCTGCCGCTTGAACTCCGACGGGTCGACCACCAGCACGTGCCGCGCGCCCGCGAGCGCCGCACCCTGCACGGCGCCGCAGCCGACGCCGCCCATGCCGAGCACCACCACCGTCTCGCCGGCCTCGACGCCGCCCGCGTACACCGACGAGCCCCAGCCGGTGGTGACGCCGCAGCCCACCAGCGCCGCCTTGTCGAGCGGGATGTCGTCGGTGAGCTTGACGCACGACGCCTGGTTGACCACCGTCACCGGCGAGAACGTGCCCAGCAGGCACATCAGCCCGGCGTCGGTGCCGTCGGGGCCCACGTGGTGGCGGCTGGTCTTGTCGGAGAGCTGCACGCCGGCGAGGATCTCGGCGCCGAGGTCGCACACGCTCGACATTCCGCGTGCGCACGACGGGCACTTGCCGCAGGCGGGGATGAAGCCGAGGGCGACGTGGTCGCCGGGCGCCAGGCCGTCCACGCCCGGGCCCACCTCGGTGACGATGCCCGCGCCCTCGTGCCCCCCGATGAACGGGTACATCCCGACGGGCAGGCTGCCGTCGCGGATGTGCTCATCGGAGTGGCACATGCCGGACGCCGCCAGCTCCACCTTCACCTCGCCGTGCCGCGGGGCGTCGAGCTCGACGTCTTCGATCTTCCAGTCCTGCCCCGGCTCCCAGAGCACGGCCGCCTGTGTCTTCATTTCCGATCCTTCCGCTGCGCCACGATCACGGGGGTGACGGACGCCACCCCCGCGCTGTGCTCAGCATGCCCCGACCCGGGGCCGACGGTGCCGGATCGGCGCGGTTCGGTCACGGGGCGGCGCGCCCGAGATCCCGCTGCGTCGCAACTACGATCCCGCTGCGGCCCATCTACTACGTGATACGATCTATCGTATGGTGAAGCAGGGACGCGGGAAGTCGGGTCTGGCGCGCTTCGGCGAGCCGGGCCTGCTCATCCTCACCGCGCTGCTCGACGGGCCCAAGCACGGCTACGCGATCACGGCCGATGTGGAGTCGACCTCGGGCGTCCGCCTGGGCCCGGGCACGTTGTACGGCGCGCTGGCCAAGCTGGAGCAGCGCGGGCTGATCACGCCCCTGCCTTCGGAGGACCGGCGCCGCCCCTACGCCATCACCGACGAGGGTCGGGCCGCGGTCGCGGAACAGATCGCCATGTGGAGGCGGGTGGTGCACAGCGCCTCGATGAGGCTGAGGCCGGCATGATCGGCCTGGTGATCCGCCTGTATCCGCGGGCGTGGCGCGAGCGGTACGGCGAGGAGTTCCGTGCCCTGGTGGAGGAGACGGGCCTGGATGCGCGGTCGATACTCGATATCGCCGTGCACGCACTGATCGCGCGCGTGCACGCGCACCGTGTGGGCCTGGCCCAGGTTGCGGCGCTGACGGTGTTCGTCCTCGCCGATGCGGCGGCGGTGCGCGGGGGCTACTCGGACAACATGTTCTGGCTGCCGCGCGGGCCGGGCAGCGCGGCGCTGCTCGCCGTCGTGGCGGGTGCGCTGGCGGTGGCCGTCGTTCCGACCGCGCTGCGCCTCTACGCGGCGGGCCGGCGGAGGCTGCGGCGATGCGCCGCCGGCTGATCCGGGCCGCGCGCACGGCGGGCCTGGCCGTGCTGGTGCTGGTGTGCCTGTACCTGGTGGGGCGGGCGGTGGTCGAGGTGGCGGCCGTCGACCCCGGTGATCACGCGTCCTATCACGACTCCTGGGGCGGGCCCTCCTACCTGGGTGTGCTGGCGGTGCACTGCCTGCCCGGTGTGGTGGGGGCCGCGGTGCTGTGGTGGGTGGCCCGGCGGGGCCTGCGGCGGCGTGCGGCGCGGGCGGGCAACCGGAGCCACTGACCGTCACCCCTGATCGACGCCACTGAACGGCGGTGATGCGGCCGCCCCCGCCCGGCACCTCAGTTCGGCGGTCCCGGCACGGCAGCGTCGACGAGGGCGGTCAGCCCTGCGGCGTCGAGGCCCGGCCAGCCGTGCAGCATGCGCGTCCACTCCTCGGGCAGCGCGGAGGCGCCGTGCAGGGCGCCGAGCAGGCCGCCCGCGATGGCGGCGGTGGTGTCGGTGTCGTGGCCCGAGCGGATGGTCTCGTACAGCGCCTCGCGGACGTGCCGCTGCGGATCGGACGCGTGCTCGCGGGTGCGGTGGATGCCCCACCACGCCGTCTGGAGGGCCGAGACCACCCAGCCGTTGTTGTGCTCGAACGCCGCGCAAGGCTGCGACTCGGCCGCATCGATCCACGCGTGCCAGCGGTCGCGCTGATCGGCGGGGACGGCGGAGTCGGCACAGTCGTGCAGATCGGGCAGCTCGCCTGTGCGAATGCCGCGCCAGATGGCGACCGACCACAGCCGGCACGCGGCGTGCGTGTACGGGCCGGTGTGGGTGAGCCGCGAGACGGCCTCGGCCGCATCGAGCATGGCGGCCGGGTCGGTGTCACGGGTGAAGGCGGCCGGCACCGCGGCGGTGCGCATGAGCGAGCCGTTACCGGCGTTGTCGGGCCCCGTCGCCTCGGCGGCGGCGCGCATGGCCGCGCCGGTGGTGGCGCCGCCGCGCAGGACCGCCGACGTCTGCCCGCCCATGTCCTTGGGATCGGAATCGCGCCAGCGCAGGAACTCGGCCGCGACGGCGTCGAGCCCGGCGGGGGAGTCGAGCCGGTGGCGGGTGGCGGCCCGCGCGATGCCGGCGGCCATGGCGGTGTCGTCCGTCCACTCGCCGGGCGCGAAATGGAACGGCCCGCCGCCGATCATCGCGATCCGGGCGCCCGGCCCGGGGGTGGTGAACTCGTAGCCGGCCCCCAGCGCGTCGCCCGTCGCCATGCCCAGCAGCGCACCCCGCGCCCGGTCCGCACTCATGATCCATTGCCCCCTCGTCATCTCTTGCCCCCTCGCGCCATTGTTCGCGCGCCGCCCGGCGCGCTCTCTCACGTGCGAT
>CAZDSL010000030.1:0-14678 GCA_964507655.1 uncultured Mycobacteriaceae bacterium
CCCGCCGCGGCCGCGAAGACCGCACCCGCCGCGCCGGCTCCGCCGAGCACGTACAGGCCGGGCGATTCGGCCACGGGCACCCCGTAGCCCTGCCGCCAGGAATTGACGGCCACCGCCGCGGCGGCGGCGGCCGCGGCCGCCGCGCACCCGGCGTCCCCGGTGCCGCAGGTTCCGCGGAGCCGCTCCGCCAGCTGCGCGTCCAGACCGCGCCGGGCCTGCGTGTCCAGCGGCCGCCCCTCGGCGGCGGCGTACCGGAGCAGGTCGTAGCCGAGGTCGTGCGCGCGGCAGGCCGGGGTGAACGATGCCGGCAGCGGGACCGGCGACGAGCAGCCGCCGTCCGGGGCGACGACCATGCCGTCGGCGATCCGCGGCGTGTATCCGGCGTCGGCGGCGAAGCCGTCGGGGATGCGGGCCAGCGCGGCGCCGGGCGGCGCGTGCAGCAGCGCGTCCACGGCGTCCCGGGCCGCGGAGGACGGTCCGCGGGCGTCCGCCGCACGCGCGGGCATCGTGAACGAGAGCGCGACGGCGGCCACCGCGGCGAGCAGCACGAATCCGGTGGAGGCGAGGGCGAGACGGGGCGCTGGAATGCTCATGGGGGCGACGCTATGGACGCGCGGCCGCCCGGCACATCGCCCCGCCGGGCCGTCCGCGGGCGCCGTGCGGGGGAGCCGCCGCGCCGCGGCTCACCCCGCGGGACCACGCGGATTCCCTCCGCGGAGTGATGTGCGCGGGGGCGGGGCTTCCTAGACTCGTGCGGGTGAGGCTGCGGCGGAGGAAGGGGCACGGGCGGACGGGCGACACCGGCTCGGCAGGGAACACCGCGCTGGCGGAGGACACCGGCTCGGCGGGGGAGGCCGAGCCGGTAGGGGGGACCGGGACGGCAGGGGACACCGGGCCGGCTGCGCGCGCCCCCCGGGCCCGGCGGCTCCCCACGGTCCGGCGGCACGTGGGCCGCGCGGCGGCGTTCGTCGGCCGGCACTCCACCGCCACGCTCATCGTCGTCGTCACCGCCGCGCTCTACGCGGTCGCCTGGCCCACGCTGCACCTCACCCACGAGGTCCCGGCGCCGCTGCAGCCGATGATCGCCGCGCTCGCCGCGTGGCCGTTCCTGCTCGTGCGCGTCAATCCACTGCTCGGCTGGAGCATCTCGCTGGCCTCGGCGATCGTCATCCCGCTCGCGTTCGAGCGCACGCCGCAGGCCCCGGGCGGCCCGCCGTGGCAGGTGGTGCACATCATCGTGCTGCTGGTGCTGTTCGCCGTCGTGTGCCTGGCCGAGCGGCCGCCGGCCGTCGTGGGCGCATGGGCCGGGACCGTCGTGGTCTTCGCGGTGTACGCGCCGGGGTCGGACGGCGCGGGCTGGGCCATCGGGCTCACCGCGCTGCTGGTGTTCTGCGTGCTGCTGCGGCGGCTGTGGCTCTCGCGCCGGCAGCTCGCGCGGCAGCAGGAGGTGAGCCGCGTCGAGCGCGGCCGCCGCGCCGTGCTGGAGGAGCGGGCGCGCATCGCGCGCGATCTGCATGACGTGGTCGCGCACCACATGTCGCTCGTGGTGGTGCAGGCGCAGACGGCGCGCTACCGCGTCGAGGGAGTCACCCCGGCGGCGGCGCAGGAGTTCGACGCGATCGCCGTGACGGCCCGCGACGCGCTCAACGAGGTGCGCACCATGCTGGGGGTGCTGCGCAGCGACGGCGAGACGGCCGAGACCGCCCCCCAGCCGGGCGCCGACCGCATCGGCGAGCTCGTCGAGGCGCGCCGCCGCGCCGGGATCGCCGTGCACTACAGCGCCGAGGGCGACGTCGCCGGGATCCGGCCCGCGGCGGGCGTGGTGCTCTACCGGATCGCGCAGGAGTCGCTGTCCAACGCCACGCGGCACGCGCCGGGATCGGCGGTGGAGGTGCTGCTCGCCGCCGGTCCCGAGGTGGTGCTGGAGGTGCGCAATGCCTCCGCGGAGCCGCCGGGCGGCCGGGGCGGCGACGACGGCGGTGCGGGCGGGAGCGGCATCCGCGGCATGCGCGAACGGGCCGAGGCGGTGGGCGGCACGCTGAGCGCCGGCGCCGAGGGCGACGCGTTCGTGGTGCGCTGCCGGATACCGTCGGGGGGCACGGGAGGAGACGACGCGTGACGATCACGGTGTTCATCGCCGACGACCAGGCGATGGTCCGGCAGGGCTTCGGCGCCCTGCTGGCCGCGCAGCCCGACATCAGCGTGGTGGGGGACGCGGCGGACGGGCGCGAGGCCGTGGCCGAGGTGCGCCGGCTGCGGCCCGACGTCGTGCTCATGGACGTGCGCATGCCGCACATGAACGGCATCGAGGCGACCCGCGAGATCCTGGCGGCGCGGCGCGATCCGCCGGTGCGGGTGCTCATGCTCACCACGTTCGACATCGACGACTACGTGTACGACGCGCTGCGTGCGGGCGCGGGCGGGTTCCTGCTCAAGGACGCGCCCGCCGACGAGCTCGTGCGCGCGGTGCGGGTGGTGGCCGCGGGCGAGGCGCTGCTGGCCCCGTCGATCACCCGCCGCATGATCGAGGAGACCCTGCGCCGGCGGGGCCCGGTGCGGCGCGCGGCGGAGGGGCTCGACGCGTTGACGCCCCGCGAGCGGGAGGTGCTCGAGCACATCGCGCGCGGCCTGTCGAACTCCGAGATCGCCGACGCGCTGTTCCTTTCCGAGCAGACGGTGAAGTCGCACGTGGGCAAGGTGCTGGCCAAGCTGGGCCTGCGCGACCGGGCCCAGGCGGTGGTGGTGGCGTACGAGAGCGGTGTCGTCGCACCCGGATGAGGGCTCCGCGGTCCCGCGGGACCGCATTGACAAGGCGTAACCCTTGTTTGATATGCAATCGTGATGAAATCCTCCTTTTCCTACGTCGTTTGACGGATGCGCGCGAAGCCGTTGGGGCGGAAGCGTCGGCGGTGCCAGACAGGTCCGACAGAGGGAGTCGACGATGCGCAGGACACGGACGGCACGAAGGGCGGGCGGCGGCCTCGCGGGATTCGTGCTCGCAGGCGCGGCCGCGGTGGCGCTGCCGGGAGCGGCGGGGGCGGCCCCGCTGCCCGACAACTGCACCTCGTACACGCCGCCGCTCGCGGCGACGCGGGTGACGTGCGAGTTCGACTACACCGGGGCGGCGCAGTCGTTCCACGTGCCCGACGGCGTGAGCGAGCTGGACGTGACGGCCGTGGGCGGTCACGGCGGCAGCAACGACGAGTACGGGGACGGCGGGGCGGCCGCCACGGTCACGGGGACGGTGGACGTCGACCCGGGCGCCGATCTGGGCGTGTACGTCGGGGGCGACGGCGGGGCGGACGCCGGCGGGTTCAACGGGGGCGGTTCGGCCGGCGGGATTTCGGGCAGCGGCGGGGCCGGCAGCGGCGGCGGGGGCGCCTCGGACGTCCGGTCGGGCACCGGGCTCGACACGAGGCTGATCGTCGCCGCGGGCGGCGGGGGCAACGGAAGGTACAACGACGGGGGCGGCGCGGGCCAGGCCGGGCATGGGACCGGAGCCGGGCAACCCGGCACGCAGACCGCGGGAGGCGCCGGCGGGGGCGAACTGAACGCGGGCGGCGACGGAACGCTGGGCGTGGGCGGCGACGGCGGCTACTACAACGGCGGTGCCGGCGGCGGAGGCCTCTACGGCGGCGGGGGCGGCGGCAACAGCGAACCCGACAAGGACTACGACGGCGGCGGGGCCGGCGGCTCCTCGCTCGTCCCCGCAGGCGGCACGGTGGCCCTGGCCGGAGACGACGAAACGCCGTCGGTGACGATCTCGTACACGATCTGCACCGGTTCGGTGTGCCGGCTGGCCGGCAGCCTGGGGAACCTGTTCGGCTCGTAGGCGGGTGCCCGGCCGGGCGCGGACATCCGACGCGTGAGACCGCCCTGCAGCGCCCGCAGACCTGGCAGGCTGGCGTCAGGAGGTGATGCCGGCCATGCGCATCGGGATCCTCACCGGCGGCGGCGACTGCCCCGGCCTCAACGCGGCGATCCGCGGCATCGTCCGCATGTCCGTCGACCGGTACGGCTCCACCGTGCTCGGCTTCCACGACGGATGGCGCGGGCTGCTCGACGACAGCCACCGCGAGCTGGTCAGCGGCCAGCGGATCGACCGCATCCTCGCCCGCGGCGGCACCATCCTGGGCACCGCGCGGGTGCACCCCGACGTGCTGCGCGCGGGGCTCGGGGCCATCCGGGAGACCCTCGAGCGCAACCGCATCGACGCGCTCATCCCCATCGGCGGCGAGGGCACGCTCACCGCCGCGAAGTGGCTGAGCGACGAGGGCGTGCCGGTGGTGGGCGTGCCCAAGACCATCGACAACGACATCGACGGCACCGACTACACCTTCGGCTACGACACGGCCGTCTCCATCGCCACCGAGGCGCTCGACCGGCTGCACACCACCGCCGAGTCGCACCGGCGGGTCATGCTCGTCGAGGTGATGGGCCGGCACACCGGCTGGATCGCGCTGCGGGCCGGCATCGCCACCGGCGCGCACATCATCACCGTCCCCGAGGACCCGTTCGACATCGACGGGATCTGCGGGCTGGTGCGGGCACGGTTCGAGCGCGGCGACCGCCACGTCATCGGCGTCATCGCCGAGGGGTCGCGGCCGCGCCCGGGCACGATGACGCTGCGCGAGGGCGGGACGGACGAGTACGGGCACGAGATCTTCACCGGCGTCGCCTCGCAGATGGCGCCGCGCATCGAGCAGGGTGCCGGCGTGGAGGTGCGCACCACGGTGCTGGGCTACGTGCAGCGCGGCGGCACCCCCACCTCGTACGACAGGGTGCTGGCGAGCAGGCTCGGCGCCCGCGCGGCGCGCGCCGCCCACGAGGGCGACTTCGGCGTGATGGCGGCCGTGCGGGGCACGGGCATCACGCTCACCCCGCTGGCCGACGCGGTGCGTGCGCTCAAGACGGTGCCGCTCGAGCTGTACCGGGAGGCGCAGGTGTTCTTCGGCTGAATAGACTCGGGGCATGACCGCAGCCTCCACCTCAGCATCCGCCCGCCTGCTGTCCTACGACGACGTCATCGCGCGCTTCGACCCCGTCATGGGCATGGAGGTGCACGTCGAGCTGGGCACCGCCACCAAGATGTTCTGCGGCTGCCCCACGGCCTTCGGCGCCGCACCGAACACCCAGGTGTGCCCCGTGTGCCTGGCGCTGCCGGGGGCCCTGCCGGTGGTCAACGAGAAGGCCGTCGAGATGGCCGTCCGCATCGGCCTGGCGCTGAACTGCGCGATCACGCCGTGGGGCCGGTTCGCGCGCAAGAACTACTTCTACCCCGATCAGCCCAAGAACTACCAGATCTCGCAGTACGACGAGCCCATCGCCACCGAGGGGTACCTCGACGTGGTGCTCGACGACGGCGAGACCTTCCGCGTCGAGATCGAGCGCGCGCACATGGAGGAGGACACCGGCAAGCTCACCCACGTGGGCGGCGAGACGGGCCGCATCCACGGCGCCAGCCACTCGCTGATCGACTACAACCGCGCGGGCGTGCCGCTGGTGGAGATCGTCACGAAGCCCATCGAGGGCGCGGGGGAGCGGGCGCCCGAGGTGGCGCGCGCCTACGTCACCGCGCTGCGCGACCTGCTCAAGGCCCTCGAGGTGTCGGACGTGCGCATGGACCAGGGCTCGATGCGCTGCGACGCCAACGTCTCGCTCATGCACAAGGGGGCCGCCGAGTTCGGCACGCGCACCGAGACGAAGAACGTCAACTCGCTCAAGTCGGTCGAGGTGGCGGTGCGCTACGAGATGCGGCGCCAGGCGGCGGTGCTCGTCGACGGCGGCGAGGTGGTCCAGGAGACGCGTCACTTCCAGGAGGCCGACGGCAGCACCCGCCAGGGCCGCCGCAAGGAGACGGCCGAGGACTACCGCTACTTCCCCGAGCCCGACCTGCAGCCCGTCGCCCCCGACGCGGCGTGGGTCGAGGAGCTGCGGGCCACGCTGCCCGAGCTGCCGTGGGTGCGCCGCGCCCGCATCCAGCAGGAATGGGGCCTGTCGGCCGAGGAGATGCGCGACCTGGTCAATGCCGGCGCGCTCGACCTCATCGCGGCCACGGCGGACGCCGGCGCCCCCGCCGACGCGGCCCGCTCGTGGTGGGTGTCGTACCTGAGCCAGCAGGCCAAGACCCGCGGCGAGGATCTGGACGCCCTCCCGATCACGCCCGCGCAGGTGGCCGAGGTGATCGCGCTTGTGGCCGACGGCAAGCTCACCAACAAGCTGGCGCGGCAGGTGGTGGACGGCGTGCTCGCCGGCGAGGGCGGGCCGGCCGAGGTGATGGCGCAGCGCGGCCTCGAGGTGGTGCGCGACGACGGTGCCCTGCGCAAGGCCGTCGACGACGCCCTCGCCGCCAACCCCGACATCGTCGAGAAGATCAAGGGCGGCAAGGTCAAGGCCGCGGGCAAGATCGTCGGCGATGTCATGAAGGCGACGCGCGGCCAGGCCGACCCGGCCCGCGTGCAGGAGCTGGTGCTGGCGGCCTGCGAGGGCTGAGCCCCTCGCGGCCTCACACGCGGCTGCCGCCGCCGCCCGAGAACGGGATGACGACCACGCGGTCGTCGGTGGCGGCGGCCTCGCCCGCCGCCTTGTTCACCGTGGCGCCCCACACGGTGCCGTCGCCGTCGATGAGCGCGGCGCCGAAGCGGCCGTAGCGGTCGGCGGCCAGGGGGATCGGGTCGCCCGTCACCGCGCCGCTGTCCTTGCTCACCGTCACCGCGGCCACGGCCTTGCCGCCGTCGAGGGCCGTCACCACCGTGCCGTCCCCCGCAGCGCAGCCGCCCACGCCCGGCCGGTCGGGCCACGACCACACGAGCGTGGGCACGGTGCCGTCGGCGGTGAGTCGCTGGAGACGGTCCATGGTGGGGGTGCGGTCGGTGATCCACAGCGCGCCCGTCTGCGCGTCGGTGCACAGTCCGCCGGCGTCGCCGAACCCGCCCGCGACCACGTCGGCCGCCTGGGCTCCGGGGGCCGGGTCCTGCAGCCGCAGCAGCCGCCCGGCGTGCCCGGACGGGTCGCCCGCGTCGCCGGTGAGGATGGTGAGCTGGCGCGCCGCGGTGAAGGCGAGATCGCCCGCGTTGCCGGTGGCGCCCTTCGGCAGCCCGGCGAGGATGGTCTTGGGCTCGTCGCCCTGCGCGATGCGGACCACGCGGTTGTCCTCCGGCGTGGTGATGTACGCGTAGACGAGGTGGTCCTCGCCGAAGGTGGGCGAGAGCGCGAGGCCGGTGAGCCCGCCGTCGCCCGTCGCGTCGACGGGGATGCGCGCGAACTCGCTGGGGGTGCCCTGGCGCGGGACCGTCATGATGCGGCCGCTGGTGCGCTCCGCGACGAGCGCCGACTGCCCGTCCGGCAGCAGCACCATGGCCCCCGTGGAGTCGAGGCAGGTGGCGATGACGGCCGGGTCGGGGTCGTCGCAGGGGCCGGCCGGCGGGGTGGGCGACGGCGACGCGCCCGGGGGTGCCGGGTCGGGCGTGCCCTGGCCGGGGGCGGGGACCTCGGGCTGGATGCCGGCGCCCGAGACCGTGTCGGGTACCGCGTGGAACGGGGCGGCGTCGGCGCCGTCGAACCGCGCGCACCCCGAGACCGCGGCGGCGGCGACCGCGGCGGCGGCGGCGCCCGCGGCGAACCGGCGCATGCGGGACGACGAGATGTGCTCCACGTCCGCCCACCTTACGGAATCGCCGCGGGGCGGGCCCGGCGCGGCTCGCCATGCCCGCGCGGGTTCCACGGCGCGGGGCCGCACGCGTTCTAGTCTGGGGCGGTGAGCGACGCATCCCGGCCGCAGGACGGTCACGAAGGCACGCACCCGGGCGGTGATCCGGGCCAGGCGGACATGGGCGGCAGCCCGTTCGACGAGCCCACCGCAGAGTTCCCGCCCGCGCAGCCGCCGGCGGCGGACACCGACACCGCCACCCGTGTGCTGCCCCGCGCACAGGTCGTCAGCCGCGAGGACGACCTGGCGGGCATCGGCGAGGAGCAGACCACCCGCGTGCCCAGCTACGAGGAGCTCAGCGCCCCGCGGCGCGAGCCCACCGACATCGCGGCGGCGATGGACCGGGCGCTGGACGAGACGCCCCCGCAGGCCAAGCGCGGCACGCTCGACCTGGGCCTGCTGGTGGTCCGCGTCGCGCTGGGCGCGATCCTGTTCGCCCACGGCCTGCAGAAGCTCACCGGGAATTGGGGCGGGCCCGATCTGGACGGCTTCCGCACCGTGCTCGAGCAGGGCGGGTTCTCCTACGCGCACGCGCTGTCGATCATCGGGCCGGTGGGCGAGGTGGTGGCGGGCGCCGCGCTGGTGCTGGGCCTGCTCACCCCGCTCGCGGCGGCCGGGGCCGTGGCCCTGCTCATCAACGCATGGTGCTTCGTGCAGGCCGGCACGCCCGGGCTGCAGTTCTTCACCGATCAGTCCGGTGCGCAGGGCTCGGGCGTCGAGCTCGAGTCGATGCTGCTGGCGGCCGCGGTGGGCATCTCGCTCGCCGGCCCGGGGCTGATCTCGCTCGACGTCAAGCGCGGCTGGGTGCGCCGCCCCCGCTACGGGTCGCTGCTGTTCCTCGTCGTCGGCGTGGCGGCGGGCGTCGTGGTGTGGGTGGTCACCAACGGGGCCAACCCGTTCGCCTGACGCGGCGCAGACAAGCCGAGGCCCCTCCCCGCGGGGAGGGGCCTCGGCCGTCCGGTGTTCAGTCGACGATGCGCACGGCGCCGGTGTCGGCCGAGGAGGCCATCTTGGCGTAGGCGCGCAGCGCCTTGGAGACGGTGCGCTCGCGGCCCACCGGCGTCCACGGCTGCTCCGAGGCGTCCATGGCGGCGCGGCGGCGGGCCAGCTCCTCATCGGAGACGAGCACCTCGAGCGTGCGGGTGGCCACGTCGATGCGGATCCGGTCGCCGTTCTCGATGAGCCCGATCGCGCCGCCCGCGGCGGCCTCGGGCGAGACGTGCCCGATCGACAGCCCCGACGTGCCGCCCGAGAAGCGGCCGTCGGTGATGAGCGCGCACACCTTGCCCAGGCCGAGGCCCTTGAGGAACGAGGTGGGGTGCAGCATCTCCTGCATGCCGGGCCCGCCCGCGGGGCCCTCGTAGCGCACCACCACCACCTCGCCGGGCTTGACGTTCTTGCTGAGGATCTCGGTGACGGCCTCCTCCTGCGACTCGACGACGTGCGCCGGGCCGGTGAAGGAGAACAGCTCCTCGTCGATGCCCGCGGTCTTGAGCACCGCGCCGTTCTGCGCGATGTTGCCGCGCAGCACGCACAGCCCGCCCTCGGCCGTGTAGGCGTGGGCGAGATCGCGGATGCAGCCGCCCGCGGCGTCGGTGTCGAGCGACGACCAGCGGTTGGCGGTGGAGAACGGTGTGGTGGTGCGCACGCCGCCGGGCGCCGCGTGGAACAGCTCCAGGGCCTCGTCGGACGCGCTGCCCGAGCGGATGTCCCAGGCGCCCAGCCACTCGTCGACCGAGGCGCTGTGGACCGTGCGCACGTCCTTGTTGAGCAGGCCCGCCCGCAGCAGCTCGCCCAGCAGCGCCGGGATGCCGCCGGCCCGGTGCACGTCCTCCATGTGGTAGTCGGAGTTGGGCGCCACCTTGGACAGGCAGGGCACCCGCCGGCTGATGGCGTCGATGTCGTCGAGCGTGAAGTCGATCCCGCCCTCCTGGGCCGCGGCCAGGATGTGCAGCACCGTGTTGGTGGAGCCGCCCATCGCCACGTCGAGCGACATGGCGTTGAAGAACGCGTCGCGCGAGGCCACCGAGCGGGGGAGCACCGAGGCGTCGTCGCCCTCGTAGTAGCGCTTGGCGATGTCGACCACCACGGACCCGGCGCGGGTGAACAGCGCGCGGCGGGCCTCGTGGGTGGCGAGCGTCGAGCCGTTGCCGGGCAGCGACAGGCCCAGGGCCTCGGTGAGGCAGTTCATCGAGTTGGCGGTGAACATGCCCGAGCACGAGCCGCAGGTGGGGCAGGCGGAGGCCTCGACGGCGGCGAGGCCGTCGTCGTCCACCGCGTCGCTGGCGCTCGCGGAGATCGCCGTGATGAGGTCGGTGGGCGCCTGCGCGACGCCGTCCACGACCACGGCCTTGCCGGCCTCCATGGGGCCGCCGGAGACGAACACCGTGGGGATGTTCAGGCGCATCGCGGCGTTGAGCATGCCCGGGGTGATCTTGTCGCAGTTGGAGATGCACACCAGCGCGTCGGCGGTGTGCGCGTTGACCATGTACTCGACCGAGTCGGCGATGATCTCGCGGCTGGGCAGCGAGTAGAGCATGCCGCCGTGACCCATGGCGATGCCGTCGTCGACGGCGATGGTGTTGAACTCCTTGGCCACGCCCCCGGCGGCGCGGACGGCCTCGGCGACGATCTCGCCGACGTCCTTGAGATGCACGTGGCCCGGCACGAACTGCGTGTAGGAGTTGGCGATCGCGACGATGGGCTTGCCGAAGTCGGAATCCGTCATGCCGGTGGCGCGCCACAGTGCGCGGGCGCCCGCGGCGCCTCGGCCGGCGGTGGTGGTTCGGGAACGGAGTGGTGGCATGCGTGACCTCGTCGATGAGTGGTGGTGCGTGGAGAGCCGTCCTGACCGGCAGGCTACTCGGGGTCTTCGGTGATGCGTTCGCCCCGGGCACCGTCGGCCGATTCCGAGCGCAGCACGATCGGGTCGGGCACGTGCCCGCCGCTGGCGGCCGCGAACCGCGGGATGTCGTTCCAGCCGACGGCCGGCAGGCGCAGCACGCCGCCGTCGCGCAGGTGCGCCCGCGCCCAGCTGATGCCGAACACGCGCGGGTGCGGGAACACGATGCCGCGCACGGTGTCCCAGCCCTCGGTGCGGCTGCCGGTGGTGGTGCGCACCGCCAGGCCCTGGGGCGTGACGACGGTGCGCATGCGGGCGACCCACCACACGAGGAACACCGGGATCACGAGCAGCCAGCCCCAGTAGGCCGGCCAGCCGACGACCGGGACCAGGAGGATGGCGGTGAGGCAGAGCACGGCCGCATAGCCCGTGGCGGGGATGCGGAACACCGCGCGGGGGGCCGCGCCGGCGCCGCGGGTATCATCTGGGGCGTAGTCATGCGAGGGCGACACGATCTGATCCTCGCATCCCCGCCCGAGGCGCCCTCATCACGGGACGCCCCCGCCCGTGGAAGTTGACTCGGCACCAGCTGCCAGCATATCGTCGTGCTCATGAAGCATTCGGAATTGCTCGTAATCGGCTGGCGCGTCCCAGCGTGAACCGACCAGTCGCAGCATGAACCGACCAGTCGCCTGACCGACATTCCGTCGCACACGCTTCGACGCGCCACCCTCGTACAGCACCCACTGCTGGCGGGGGTTTTTTGTTGTTCCGGTTCCACCCTCCGCCCCCCGCGCCGCGCACGCCCGCGGGTGGGCCCCGATCAGAGGAAGCTTGCAGTGAGCGCACCCACCGCGCGGCCGCAGCCGCAGCCGCGGAAGGCCTCGTCCACCAGTGCCGACGATCCCGCCGACGCCACCTCCGTGGCCGGCGAGGAGTCCTCCGCCCCCGCCGGGCGCCGCGGCCTCGTCCCCGAGTCCGTCACGGGCGCGCAGTCCGTGGTCCGTTCGCTCGAGGAGCTCGGTGTCGACACGGTCTTCGGCATTCCGGGCGGCGCGATCCTTCCGGTGTACGACCCGATCTTCGACTCGCAGCGGGTGCGCCACGTCCTCGTCCGCCACGAGCAGGGCGCCGGCCACGCGGCCACCGGGTACGCGCAGGCCACCGGCCGGGTGGGCGTGTGCATGGCCACCTCGGGCCCGGGCGCGACGAACCTCGTCACCCCGCTGGCCGACGCGCAGATGGACTCGGTCCCCGTCGTGGCGATCACCGGCCAGGTGGCCCGCTCGCTCATCGGCAGCGACGGCTTCCAGGAGGCCGACATCTCGGGCATCACGATGCCCGTCACCAAGCACAACTTCCTCATCGGCAACGCGGCCGACATCCCGCGCATCATCGCCGAGGCCTTCTACATCGCCTCGTCGGGCCGGCCGGGCGCGGTGCTGGTCGACATCCCCAAGGACATCCTGCAGGCGCAGACCACCTTCCTGTGGCCGCCGGAGATGAACCTTCCGGGCTACCGTCCCGTGACCAAGCCGCACGTCAAGCAGGTGCGTGAGGCGGCCCGGATGATCGACGACGCCAAGGCGCCGGTGCTCTACGTCGGCGGGGGGATCATCAAGGCGGAGGCGTCCGCGGAGCTGCTGGAGCTGGCCGAGCTCACCGGGATCCCCGTGGTCACCACGCTGATGGCGCGCGGCGCCTTCCCGGACAGCCACCCCCAGCACTGCGGCATGCCCGGCATGCACGGCTCGGTGTCGGCGGTGGCGGCCCTCCAGCGGGCGGACCTGCTGGTGACGCTGGGGGCCCGTTTCGACGACCGCGTGACCGGCAAGCTCGACTCGTTCGCGCCGTTCGCCAAGGTCGTGCACGCGGACATCGATCCGGCCGAGATCGGCAAGAACCGGCACGCGGACGTCCCCATCGTCGGTGACTGCCACGAGGTGATCGTCGAGCTGCTGCGCGCGATCCGGGAGGAGCGCACCTCCACGCCGGCGCCGGACCTGAGCGCCTGGTGGCGCTACCTCGACGGGCTGCGCGCCACCTATCCGCTGAGCTACGACCGGCCCGCCGACGGCACGCTGGCCCCGGAGCGCGTCATCGAGGCCGTGGGCAAGGCGGCCGGACCCGACGCCGTCTACGTGGCGGGGGTGGGGCAGCACCAGATGTGGGCGGCGCAGTTCGTCGACTACGAGAAGCCGCGCACGTGGCTGAACTCCGGAGGCCTGGGGACCATGGGCTACGCGATCCCGGCCGCGCTCGGTGCCAAGATGGGCACACCGGACAAAGAGGTGTGGGCCATCGACGGCGACGGTTGCTTCCAGATGACCAACCAGGAGCTGGCCACCGCCGCCATCGAAGGCGTGCCGATCAAGGTCGCGGTGATCAACAACGGCAACCTCGGCATGGTCCGCCAGTGGCAGACGCTGTTCTACGAGGAGCGCTACTCCAACACCGATCTGTCCACCCATTCGCGGCGGATCCCCGATTTCGTCGCACTCGCCGAGGCCCTCGGCTGCGTCGGCCTGCGCTGTGAACGTGAGGAGGACGTCGAGGCGGTGATCGCGCAGGCGCGCGCCATCGACGACCGCCCGGTGGTCATCGACTTCATCGTTGGCGCCGACGCGCAGGTGTGGCCCATGGTCGCCTCCGGCACCAGCAACGACCAGATCATGGCGGCGCGCGACATCCGGCCGCTGTTCGACGACGACGAGACCGCCGAACCCGCCGCCATCGAGGCGGCGACCGAAGCCCAGGCGGAGCACCGCCCGGCCACGGAGGCGCGGGACGAGACGGAGGGGACCGACAAGTGAGCACCACCCACACGCTGAGCGTGCTGGTCGAGGACAAGCCCGGCGTGCTCGCGCGCGTGTCCTCGCTGTTCTCGCGCCGCGGCTACAACATCGCCTCGCTCGCGGTCGGCAGCACCGAGGTCCCCGGGATCTCGCGGATGACGATCGTGGTCACCGTGGAGGACTTCCCGCTCGAACAGGTCACCAAGCAACTCAACAAGCTGGTGAACGTCATCAAGATCGTCGAGCAGGACCCCGCGAACTCGGTGGCGCGCGAACTGGTGATGATCAAGGTCCGTGCGGACGCCACCGTGCGTTCGCAGGTGATCGAGGCGGTGGGGCTGTTCCGCGCCAAGGTCATCGACGCCTCGCCGGAGGCCCTCACCATCGAGGCCACCGGCACCCGCGACAAGCTCGAGGCGCTGATGCGGATGCTCGACGACTACGGCATCCGTGAGATCGTCCAGTCGGGGGTGGTGGCCGTCGGCCGCGGCCCCAAGTCCATCACCGCAACCCGCTAGATTCCTGGGGGACGCGGCGCCGCCCGGCGGCGACCCGCAGCAGTACCGAGAAAACCACCCGCAGCAGTACCGATGAAGGGAACACCATCGTGGCAGTCGAGATCTTCTACGACGACGACGCCGATCTGTCGATCATCCAGGGCCGCAAGGTCGCGGTGATCGGCTACGGCAGCCAGGGGCACGCGCACTCGCTGAGCCTGCGCGACTCGGGCGTCGACGTGCGCATCGGCCTCAAGGAGGGCTCGCGCTCGCGCGCCAAGGCGGAGGAGCAGGGCCTCACCGTGGGCACGCCCGCCGAGGTGAGCGAGTGGGCCGACGTCATCATGGTCCTCGCGCCCGACACCGCCCAGGCGTCGATCTTCACGGACGACATCGCGCCCCACCTCAAGGACGGCGACGCGCTGTTCTTCGGCCACGGCCTCAACATCCACTTCGACCTGATCACGCCGCCGGCGAACGTCACCGTCGGCATGGTCGCCCCCAAGGGCCCGGGCCACCTGGTGCGCCGCCAGTTCGTCGACGGCAAGGGCGTGCCCTGCCTCATCGCGGTCGACCAGGACCCCAAGGGCGAGGGCCAGGCGCTGTGCCTGTCCTACGCCAAGGGCATCGGCGGCACCCGCGCCGGCGTCATCAAGACCACGTTCAAGGAAGAGACCGAGACCGACCTCTTCGGCGAGCAGGCCGTGCTGTGCGGCGGCACCGAGAAGCTGGTGCAGACGGGCTTCGAGGTCATGGTCGAGGCCGGCTACGCGCCGGAGATGGCCTACTTCGAGGTGCTGCACGAGCTCAAGCTCATCGTCGACCTGATGTACGAG
>CAZDSL010000031.1:0-12260 GCA_964507655.1 uncultured Mycobacteriaceae bacterium
CCCGCGGTGCAGGCGCACGCGCCCACCGGCGGCCCCGGTGCGCAGGCCGCGCTGGCACGCGCCGCGGCCGAGGGGGAGGGTCGGGCGGCGGCGACGGCCGCAGCGCTGCGCGGGCGGATCTGACCCGGCGCGCGGCGGCCGGAACCGCGCCCGCGCCGCGTCAGGCGGCGGGCGTCAGGACGTGAGCCGCTTCAAGAGGGCCAGGTTCGCGGCCATGCCGTCGCGCCACACGGCCATGCGGGACTCGAGGATCTGCGCCTCGTGGTCGGGGTGCGCGTCGATGGCGTCCTTGAACGGCGAGGGGCCCGTGCCGACCTTCGCCCACTGGCGCACGACCGCGCCGCCCGCGCCGTCGCTGTGCACCTCGAAGCCCCACTGCGTCACCGGATCGTCGGCGCTGCCGATGCGCCACACCCAGCGGCGCCCGTCCTCGACCTCGACCACCTCGGGATCGGTGTGCCATTCGCCCATCGCGTCGTTGGCGTTGTGGCCGCGGAAGCGCGCGCCCACGGCGACGCCGGTGGCGCCGTCGAGCCATTCGGCGCGCTGCAGCTCGCCGTCCGCGCGGGCGGGCAGCTCGATGTCGGTGACGAGACGCCAGGCCTGCTCGGGGGTGCAGGCGAGGCGCTCGGTGACCTCGACGGTGGGGTTGTCGCGCATGCGCATGGGGGTGGCTCCTTCCGTGGCCCGGATCTCCGTTGCCGGCGCGGGCGGGATCCGTGCGGTTCCGGTGCGCGCGGGGCGAATCGGGCGGCTGCGTGGCGGGCCGTGGTGCCCCCGGCAGGATTCGAACCTGCGACACCCGCTTTAGGAGAGCGGTGCTCTATCCCCTGAGCTACGAGGGCGCGCGCCTGAGGCGTGCCGGTCCGCGAGGGACCTCAGGGAGTGTACGACACGCGGTGGGCGGCCGGACCATCCCGTGCGTGCGCCGCGCGGCGCACGACTGTGGTGGACACCACATCGGCGCGGTGACAGACTCGGCGCATGACGGGATGGAGGAGGGATGGGGCCGTTCGCGCCACCATGACCAGGCGTCTTGCGGCGGCCGCGTGCGTCGCCGCGGCACTTGTGGGTCTCGCCGCGTGCGGCGACACCCCGCCGCCGCCGTCGGCGTCGGAGCTGCAGGCGATCACCCTGCCCAGCCCGGCCCCGCCGCCCAACTCGACCAGCGACGCCGGCCCGTGCGCGCTGCTCACCGGCGCCGAGGTGGGGCAGACCACGGGAGTGACGGTGGTGCAGTCCAGCCGGGTCGGCGGGGGATGCATCTGGCAGGGCCGCAGCGATGGCACGCTGCCCGTGGCCGACCTGCAGGTTCTGGGCGATCGCGACGGCGACATCTCCCGCGTGTACGCGGAGGCGCGCGGCGCCGCCGCCGCGTCGGGCGAGGTGCGGCCGGTCGACGGCCTGGGCGACAGCGCCTTCGCCGCCTCGGGCCCCGCCCCCACGGTGTGGTGGCAGCAGGACGGCGCCGTCTACGGCCTGTCGATCATGCTGCCTCCGGGGCAGGGCACGGCCGACGGGCCGGCGGCGGCGCTCGACCTGGCGCGCCTGGCATCGAGCAGGATCGGAGGGTGAGCACATGTCGCGTCCCGTGAGGGTGGTGGTGCTGGGTTCGGGCTCGTGGGGGACGACGGTGGCGACCCTCTCCGCGCACAACACGCCCACGCTGCTGTGGTCGCGCCGCCCCGAGGTGGCCGACGAGATCAACGCCGAGCACCGCAATCGCCAGTACCTCGGCGAGCGCGCCCTGCCCGAGGGGCTGGAGGCCACGGACGACATCGCCCGCGCCGCCGCCGAGGCCGACGTGCTGGTGGTGGGCGTGCCGTCGGCCGCGGTGCGCGAGACGCTCCGCGAGGTGGCGCCCTCGCTGCGCGCGTGGGTCCCGGTGCTCTCGCTGGCGAAGGGCCTCGAGGCCGGCACCCGCATGCGGCCGACGGAGGTGGTGGGCGAGTGCCTGCCGGGGCACCCCGTGGGCATGCTGGCGGGCCCCAACATCGCGAGCGAGATCATCGACGGCAAGGCCGCCGCCTCGGTGGTGGCCACGGCGGACGAGCGGGTGGCGACGGGGCTGCAGCCGCTCTTCGCGGCGCCGCGCTTCCGGGTCTACCGCAACACCGATGTGCTCGGCTGCGAGCTCGGCGGGGTGCTCAAGAACATCATCGCCATCGCCGCGGGCATGGCCGAGGGGCTCGGGGTGGGCGACAACACGCGGGCCATGGTTCTGGCGCGGGGGCTCGCGGAGATGACGCGGCTGGGCGAGGCGATGGGGGCCGACCCGCGCACATTCATGGGGCTGACGGGCATGGGCGATCTCATCGCCACCTGCATGAGCCCCGCCTCCCGCAACCGGCGGATGGGCGAGGCGCTCGCGCGCGGGCTCACCGTGGAGCAGGCGGCCAAGGAGCTCGGCCAGGTCGCGGAGGGCGTCAAGACGGCCCCGGTGGTGATGGAGCTGGCGCAGCAGTACGGCCTCGACATGCCGATCGCCGCCCAGGTCGACGGCGTGGTGGCCGGGCGCATCACCCCCGAGGAGGCGTACGCGGGGCTGGGCACGGTGCCGCCGGGCACCGACGCCCACGAGAGCGCCTGACCAGGCCCCGTGCGGCGGGCGGGCAGGGCGGGCGCACAATGGGCCCGTGTCCACCACCATGAGCCGCACCCCCGGAAAGCCCGCCGCCCGCCGCCGCCCGCTGCGGGCCCTCGTCCTCGCGCTGGCCGCGCTCGCCGTCCTCGTGACGTCGGCCGCCTGCTCGAGCGGAGGGTCCGCGCCGGAATCGCCCGGCGAGCTGCCGCCGGGCACCGTGGTGATCACGGGGATGCAGTTCCAGCCGGCCGAGATCACGGTGCACGCGGGCGACACGGTCACCTGGCGCTTCCGCGACAGCGGCGTGCCGCATGACGTCACCAGCACCGACGCCGACGGCTCGATCGCCGCGCAGCCGGTGCTCGACAGCGGCCAGAAGAAGACGGGCGAGTACACGCACACCTTCACCGAGCCGGGCCGGTACACCTACATCTGCACGCTGCACCCGGACATGAAGGGCGTCGTCATCGTCGAGCCGTGACGCGCCGGGCGCGGGCCCCGCGGGCGTCCGGCCGGGCCGCGGTCACGAGCCCGAGCCGAGCCTGTCGCGCACCGCGCCCGCCACGCCGGACGAGGCGAGCGATCCCAGCGGCCCGAGCGAGCCCTGCGCATCGCTGTTCGACAGCCGCGAGAACGGGCCCGCCGCGCCGCTGTAGATGTTGACGTCCACCCCGCCCGTGATGCCGGGGACGTCGCCCGAATCCGAGTACTGCCAGAAGGCCCAGTTCTGCCACCCGCCGGGGAGCGCACCGGGCGCGTTGCCGCCGTTGTAGTCGGCGATCCACAGCGGATACTGCGAGAACTCGGTGGTGTCGGCCATATGCGTGCGCCAGAAGTAGCCGCCGGTGTAGATCATGGGCTGGCGGCCGGTGAGCGACTGCACCGTGTCGAGCCAGCTGTGCAGCCAGCCGATGATGTGCTGCGCCGACTGCCCGCGGGCGTCCTCGAGGTCGATCACGGGGGGCAGATCGAGCGGGCCGTTCTGGCCCAGCACCACGCCCGAGTAGAAGACGGCCTGCGCCACCGGGTCGGCGGTGACGTCGGCGTAGTGGTACGTGCCGCGCACCAGGCCCGCCGCGCGGATCTCGAGCGAATCCTGCACGAAGTACGGGTTGACGTAGTACAGGCCCTCGGTGGCCTTGACCATGGCGAACTGCTGGCCGCTGCCGCGCACCGAGAACCAGTTGATGCCGGCGTCGCCGGGGTGCTGCCAGGACGACACGTCCACCCCGTGCTCGGCCGCGGCGGTGCCGGGGATGACGGCGAGCAGCGTGGCCGCCGCGGTGAGGGGGAACAGCGTGCGGCGCAACAGGTTCTTCGGCATGAGGTGATCGTAGGTAACAATCCGGTCACTCGCCAGGGGGCGGGCGATCGCGGGTGATCAGGCGCCCCGCCGCCAGGCCCACGGCGATGCCGGCGGTGTCGGCGAGCACGTCGCGCACGTCGCCGCTGCGGTGGATGGGCAGCACCTGCTGGAGCACCTCCGAGACGGCGGCGTAGGCCACCAGGGCCGCCGCCGCGCGCCGCCACGGGATGCGGGCGGCGGCCGTGGCGAGGGCGAGCGCGGCGAACATGAGCGCGTGCACGAGCTTGTCGGAGTTCGGCGGGCCGCTCGGCACTGCGGAACCGGGGGAGAAGAGCATCACGAGGCTCACCGGCACCATCACCGCCAGCGGCAGGTACCGCGCGAGGGCGGTGCGGCCGGTCACGCGCGCCGGTGCAGCGTGCGGAAGCGGTAGCGCAGGCCGGAGCGCTCCGAGACCCGCCACGGCGGCGCCGCGTCGGCGGACCACTCGGGGCCGGGCCGGGGGGCGACGGTGTCGCCGGGGATGTCGGCGTCGATCTCGGTGACCAGGCAGACCTGCGCGCGCGGCAGCAGCGCCGCGTAGATGCGCGCGCCGCCCGTCACCCACACCTCCGCGGGGTCGTGCGCGGCCGCGTCGTCCACGGCCGCGTCCGGGGAGGCGACCGGCACCGCGCCGTCGGCGGCCCAGGTGCGGTCGCGGGTGACGACGATGTTGCGCCGGCCCGGCAGCGGCCGGAACCGCGGCGGCAGCGAATCCCAGGTGGCCCGGCCCATGATCACCGGGTGCCCGGCGGTGACCGCTTTGAACCGGGCCAGATCCTCGGGCAGGTGCCACGGCATGGTGCCGCCCGCGCCGATGACGCCGCCGCGGGCCTGCGCCCAGATCATGCCCAGCACGGGCCGGGCCGTCACACCGCCACCGGTGCGGAGATGCCGGGATGGTGCCGGTAGCCGAGCACCTCGACGTCCTCGTAGGTGTAGTCGAAGATCGACTCGCGCGGGTGCAGCCGCAGCGTGGGGAACGGGTACGGCGCGCGCGAGAGCTGGGTGCGCACCTGCTCGACGTGGTTGTCGTAGATGTGGCAGTCGCCCCCGGTCCAGATGAACTCGCCCGGCTCCAGGCCCGCCTGCTGCGCCACCATGTGGGTGAGCAGGGCGTAGCCGGCGATGTTGAACGGCACGCCCAGGAACAGGTCGGCGCTGCGCTGGTAGAGCTGGCACGAAAGGCGGCCGTCGGCGGCGTAGAACTGGAAGAACGCGTGGCACGGCGGCAGCGCCATCTGCGGGATATCGCCCACGTTCCAGGCCGAGACGATCATGCGGCGCGAATCGGGATCTGTGCGCAGGGTGTCGATGACCTGCGCGATCTGGTCGATGTGCTCGCCCGAGGGCGTGGGCCACGAGCGCCACTGCACGCCGTAGACGGGGCCGAGTGAACCGTCGGGCGCCGCCCACGCGTCCCAGATCGTGACGCCGTGCTCACGCAGGAACTGCACGTTGGAATCGCCGCGCAGGAACCACAGCAGCTCGTAGACCACCGATTTCAGATGCACACGCTTGGTGGTGATCAGCGGGAAGCCCTGCGCCAGGTCGAAGCGCATCTGGTGCCCGAACACCGAGCGGGTGCCGGTGCCGGTGCGGTCGGCCTTGGGTGTGCCGTGCTCGAGCACGTGCCGCAGCAGGTCCTCGTACGCCGTCGTGATCGCCACGGGGTGGAGTCTAACGGCGCGTCGAGTGGGCGGGCGCGCGGCGGCCTATGCGGGTGCGCCCGGCATTCCCGGAACCACCAGGCCCGACTCGTACGCGATGACCACCGCGTGAGTGCGGTTGTGCGCGCCGAGCTTGGCGAGCACATTGCCGACATGCGTCTTCACGGTCTCCATGCCGACGGTGAAGGCGGCGGCGATCTCCGGATTGGTCAGCCCGGTGGCCATCAGCCGCAGCACCTCCTCTTCGCGGGCGGTGAGCTGCGCGGTGGGCAACGCGTCGGCGGAGGCGCGCGGGCGGGCTGTGACCATGCGGCGCAGCGCGGTGGGGAACAGGATCGCTTCGCCGGCCGCCACCACCCGCACGGCCTCTGCGATCCTGGGCACCGGCAGCCGCTTGAGAACGAAGCCGGAGGCCCCCGCGCTGAGCGCGGCGGTGACGTACCCGTCGTTCTCGAAGGTGGTGATGACGACGACCTTGGGTGGTTCGCCGGGGGTGCTGTGCAGTTCGCGGGTGGCCTCGATGCCGTTGCGGCGTGGCATGCGCACGTCCATCAGGACTACGTCGGGGCGCAAGGTCCGCGCCAGTTCGACCGCCTCGATGCCGTCGCCCGCCTCACCGGCCACGGTGATCCCCGGCTGCGCGGCGAGCAACGTGCACAGTCCGCTGCGGGTCACCGCGTCATCGTCGGCGACCAGGACGGTGGCGGACTCGCCCCTGGGGCCGCTCATGCCGGCAGCCGCACGGGCAGCCGCACGCTGAGCCGCCATGCGCCGGCGCCGTCGGGTCCGGCGGAGAACTCGCCGTGGAGCGTGCGCACGCGCTCGGCCAGGCCGGTCAGGCCCCGTGACGACGAAGGGAACGCCGATGTGGGCGCGCCACTGCCGGCGCCGGCCGTCGCGCCGACGGGATTTGCCACGTCGAGCACGACGGCATCGACTGCCGCCACCACCCGGACCGTGATGGTGCCGGCGGCGCCGTGCCGCAGGGCGTTGGTCAGCGCCTCCTGCAGGATCCGGTAGGCGGCCCGCGAGAGCGTCCCCTGCAGTGCCCCGGGCTCGCCCGTGACCCGGACCTCGAGCCGCGCGCCGGTGCAGCGCACCCGTTCGAGCAGGTCGGGCAGATCGGCGAGGCTGCGGGCCGGTGCGGCGTCGGGCTGCTCCTCGCGCAGCATCCCCAGCACGTAGTCGAGGTCCTCCAGCGCCGTGCGCGTGGATTCCTCGACGCTGCGGATCGCCCGGCGCGCCGCGGCCGGGTCGTCGCCGAGCACCTCCCCGGCCACCGCGGCCTGGATCGTCGCGGCTGTGAGGGTGTGCCCGATCGAATCGTGCAGCTCGTTGGCGACGCGGTTGCGTTCGGCCAGGCGACCCTCGCGCTCGGCCGCGAGAGCGAGCAGCTCGGGCGCCGACGGCCCCAGCAGCAGCGGCGCGAGCCGGCGCAGCGCGGTCGACACCAGCAGACACAGCGGTGGCACCAGCAGCAAGCAGCACAGGGCCAGGGGCCAGATCGCCCACGCCTGCTCGACCCGCCACGACCGTCCGAAGAGGGCCAGCTCTGCCGGCCGGCCGGCGGCGGCGCCGAACGGCACGCCGAGACCGACCGCGAGCAGCGCGCCGCCCGCCAGCACTCCCGTCCAGCTGATGGCGACGTGCAGCACCAGCCACAGCGGTGTCCGCCACCGATCGAGGCCGGCGGGGCGGTGCGCCGCCGCGGGGCGTGGTAGCGGCACACGCAGCAGCCGCCGCGCCGCGGCGACGAGCACCCGACGCACCCGCGGCACGAGGCCGACAGCGCCGACGAGTACGGCCCAGCACACGAGCGTCACCGCGGCCGCCACCGGTTCGGGGGCCGACGGCCAGGCCAGCGCAGGCGCCAGGGCGAGCGGCAGCAGCACCCCGCTCGCCGCCACCGCGCACAGCGCGAACAGCACCCCGGAATACGTGGAGCCCCGTAGCAGCGGCCGCAGACGTGTATTCATCACCGGGTCAGTATGCGGCGCGGGTGCGGCGGCGACCTCCCCGAATCGGGGGAACCTGAATTCCCGCGGCGTGGTGGTGCGCGAAGGGGGCCGTGGAGCCCAGGATCGTCTTCCGTACCGACGAATCCGCAGGAGACGACGATGACCGCTGACACCCCCGCACCCGGAGCGCACCGCCACCGACGCCACGCCCTCGCCGCGGCCGCTTTCGCGGCCGTCGCGCTCGCCGGATGTGCGCCGTCCGGCGCCGTGCCGCCGGTCGAACCGGACCCGGTGCAACGCGCGCTCGACACGCTGGTGCACGACGACGCCATGCCCGCGGCGCTCGCGTCGGTGCAGGATCGCCAGGGCGTCATCCGCGACTACACGGCGGGCGCCGGCGACCTGGCCACCGGCTCGCCGGTACCGCCGGACGGCCGGGTGCGGATCGGCAGCAACACGAAGACCTTCACGGCTGTCGTCGTGCTGCAGCTGGTGGGGGAGGGGAAGGTGGGCCTGGACGCCCCCGTCGACGCGTACCTTCCCGGCCTCGTGCGAGGTGACGGCATCGACGGGCGCGACATCACCGTCCGCCAGCTGCTCCAGCACACCAGCGGGCTGCCCGAGTACGGCGATCACATCGACGACGACGAGATCCGCCATCGCTACGCCGAGCCCCGCGACCTGCTGGACATCGCCCTGAAGTACCCCGCCACGTCGGCCCCCGGCGCGCGGTGGGCGTACAGCAACACCGACTACATCGTGGCCGGGATGCTCGTCGAGCGCGTCACCGGCCGGCCCCTGGCCGAGGAGATCGGCCGGCGCATCATCGCGCCGCTGGGGCTGCACGACACGTACTGGCCGGTGCCGGGCGACATGACCATCCAGGGGCCGCACCCGCTGGGTTACCACCGCAACCCGGCGGACGGGCCGCTGCGCGAGTTCACCGGGATGGACCCGTCATGGGGATGGGCCGCGGGCCAGCTGATCTCGACCGGCGACGATCTCGACCGCTTCTTCACGGCGCTGCTCGGCGGCCGGTTGCTGAAGCCGGCGCAGCTCGCAGCGATGCGCACCACCGTGCCCATCCCCGGGCCGTCAGGCCTGCGGTACGGGCTGGGGCTCATCAGCCGGCCTCTCTCGTGCGGCGGGGTGTACTGGGGGCACGGCGGCGACATCCCCGGCTTCGAGACGCGCGGCGGGGCCACCGAGGACGGTCGTGCGGTGACGGTGGCGGTGACGAGCATCCCCTTCGCCGACGCGGCTGCGCAGCACGTGCTGGACGCGGTCGATGCGGCCCTGTGCCGCTGACGTGGCTCCGACCTCCACGGCCCACCGGATCCGCCCCAACGGCTGCGCAGCCGCGGCCGCGCAGGCACACTCTGGGTATGCCGGAACTCCCCGAGATCGAGGCGCTGGCGCATTTCCTGCGCGCGAACGCCGTGGGGCGCACCGTGGAGCGGGTCGACACGGCGGCGCTCAGCGTGGTCAAGACGTTCGACCCGCCCATCTCGGCGCTGCAGGGGCGCACCGTCGACAGGGTGGGGCGCGCCGGCAAGTACCTCATGCTCGACTGCGCCGGCCTGTTCCTGGTGCTGCACTTCGCGCGCGCCGGATGGCTGCGCTGGTCCGAATCGCTGCCCGCGCACCCGGTGCGGCCGGGCCGCGGACCGCTGGCGCTGCGCGTGCACCTGGGGCCGCCGGGCGGCGTCGCGGAGGGGCCCGGGCATGAGGACGGCGCCGGTTTCGACGTCACCGAGGCCGGCACCCGCAAGTCGCTGGCCGCCTGGGTGGTGGCCGATCCGCTCGACGTGCCCGGCGTGGCCCGGCTGGGCCCCGATGCCGCGACGATCGACGCCGACGCGTTCGCCGAGGCCGTCGCCGCGGCGGACGGCCGCCAGGTGCGCACGATGCTCACCGACCAGGAACTGCTGGCGGGAGTGGGCGGCGCCTACGCCGACGAGATCGCCCACCGCGCGCGGCTGTCGCCGTTCGCCCCCGTCGGTGGCCTCGACGCCGACGCGCTGGGGCGGCTGCACACGGCGGTGCGGGAGGTCCTCGCCGAGGCGGTGGTGCGTTGCGCGGACGACGATGCCGCGCGGATCAAGGCGCACAAGAAGGAGGGGCTCGCGGTGCACGGGCGCACCGGCGAGCCGTGCCCCCGCTGCGGCGACACGATCCGCCAGGTGGTGTTCGAGGAGCGGGCGCTGCAGTACTGCCCCGCCTGCCAGACGCACGGCCGCGAGCTGGCCGACCGGCGCCTGTCGCGGCTGCTCAAGTAGCCGCGGGGGTCAGCGGCCGCGGCCCTCGCGGTAGCGGCGCACGAGCTCGTCGGTGGACGAGTCGCCCAGGTGACCGGGGGCCCCGCCGGTGAGCGCGGGCATCAGCTCGATGGCCTGCTGCTTGCCCAGCTCCACGCCCCACTGGTCGAACGAGTCGATGCCCCAGATGACGCCCTCCACGAACACGGTGTGCTCGTAGAGCGCGATGAGCTGGCCCAGCACGGACGGGGTGAGCCGCGGCGCGAGGATCGTCGTGGAGGGGCGGTTGCCGGGCATCACCTTGTGCGGCACAAGCGCCTCGTCGACGCCTTCCGCGCGGATCTCCTCGGCGGTGCGCCCGAAGGCGAGCACTTTGGACTGGGCGAAGAAGTTGGACATGAGCAGGTCGTGCATCCCGGCGGCGCCGTCGGCGGTGGGCAGGTCGTCGTTGGGCAGGACGAAGCCGATGAAGTCGGCCGGGATCAGCCGGGTGCCCTGGTGCAGCAGCTGGTAGAAGGCGTGCTGGCCGTTGGTGCCGGGCTCGCCCCAGTAGATCTGCCCGGTGGTGGAGCGCACCGGGGAGCCGTCGGCGCGTACCGACTTGCCGTTGGATTCCATGGTGAGCTGCTGCAGATACGCCGGGAAGCGCTTCAGATCGTTGGAGTAGGGGAGCACCGCCTTCGACTCGGCGCCGAAGAAGTTGGAGTACCACACGCCCAGCAGCGCGGCGATCACCGGCGCATTGCGCTCGAGCGGGGCGGTGGCGAAGTGCTCGTCGATGGCACGGAAGCCGGCGAGGAACTCGTCGAACCCGTCCGGCCCGATCGCCAGCATCAGCGACAGGCCCACCGCGGAGTCCACCGAGTAGCGGCCGCCCACCCAGTCCCAGAAGCCGAACATGTTGGCCGGGTCGATGCCGAACTCGCGGACCCGCTCCTCGTGCGTGGAGACGGCGACGAAGTGCCGTGCGACGGCCTCGGCGGCGGCACCCATCGGGGGCGCCGACGGGTCGCCGCCCTGAGCGTCGAGCCCCAGCCCGTGCAGCAGCCAGCGGCGCGCGGCGGTGGCGTTGGTGAGCGTCTCGATGGTGGAGAACGTCTTCGACACCACCACGAACAGGGTCGTCTCGGGGTCGAGATCCTCGAGCCGGGCGACGGCGTCGGCCGGGTCGGCATTGGAGATGAAGCGCACCGTCACGACGTCCGCGTGGCTGCGCAGCGCGCGGTAGGCCATCACGGGGCCCAGGTCGGAGCCGCCGATGCCGATGTTCACGATGGTCTCGATGCGGCGGCCGGTGTGCCCGCGCCACTCGCCCGAGCGCACCGCGTCCGCGAAGCGCCGCATGGCCGCCAGCACCCGGTGCACCTCGGGCACCACGTCGGTGCCGTCCACCACAAGCGAGGCGTCGGCGGGCAGCCGCAGGGCGGTGTGCAGGACGGCGCGGTCCTCGCTGGTGTTGATGTGGTCGCCGCGCAGCATCGCGTCGCGCCGCGCGGCCACGCCGCGCTCCTCGGCGAGCGCCGTGAGCAGGCGCAGCGTCTCGTCGTCCACACGGTGCTTGCTGTAGTCGACGTGCAGGTCGGCGGCCTCGACGGTGAGCCGGGCGCCCCGGGCCGGATCGGCGGCGAACAGCTCCCGCAGCGTGACATCGCGCAGCCGCTCGTGGTGGGCGCGAAGCGCGTCCCAGGCAGGCGACGCGTCGAAGGCGGTGTGCTGCTGTCCGGTGCTCATGGGGCGGCGACCACTCCTGTGTCGGGTGCGTGTGTGCTCCGGCACCACAGTAGTCGCGCCGCGGTCACCGACGGGAGGGCTGTCTCGGCCGGTGCGGACCCACGGACCCGCACCGGCCGGTGATCACTCGCCCTGCCCGGTGCCGCCCTGCCCGGCGCCCGCGCCGGCGCCGCCCGTGCCGGCATCGCCCTGGCCGGTGCCCGCGCCGGTGTCGCCCGTGCCGGCATCGCCCTGGCCCGTGCCTGCGCCGTCCTGGTTGGCGGGGTTGAGCGACGGGCACACCGTCCACCTGCCGCCGTCCTTCTTGTAGGCGAGCGTGAGCGTCTGCTGATCGGGCTCGCCGGTGGACGTCTTGGCCGAGGCCGTCACCTGCGCGGTGGCGGTGTCGCCGTCGATCTGCACGTCCGAGACCTTGTCGACGGTGATGGGGTTGGTGCTGCCGGGGCCGTCCTCGAGGCCCGAGAGCTGGCCCGCGTCGTCGGAGCAGATGGCGGCGCGCAGGTCGTCCACCTTCTGCGAGTTGAACGCGTCGACGTACGCGTGGGTGATCGCCTCGACGGAGGAGTCGCCGCCGTCGTCGTCATCGAAGGGCGCGGTGCCGGTGCCGTAGAGGACGGCGAAGACCACCGCGACGATCACGGCCACCGCGGCGATGCCGCCGCCCGCGAACAGCCCCGCGCGACTGCGCTTGCCCGCGTCGCCGGACCCGCCGTC
>CAZDSL010000031.1:12360-14461 GCA_964507655.1 uncultured Mycobacteriaceae bacterium
GTGCCGGGTGCTGCGATGGCGCCGCCCTCCGCGGGCAGCGTCAGGACTCTACCCGGACAGGTGCACACCCTGCCGTAAGTGCAGGTCGGCCGGTCTCGTGCGGATCACGGCACCTGGCAGAGCCGCCACCCGTCGAGGTCGCGGAAGTGCACCGTCTCGGTGTCGTCGGGCTTGTCGGCGGCGGACACCGTCACCGATGCCGTGGCCGAGTCGCCGTCGACCTGCACGTCGGCCACCGCGGTGGGGGTGATCGGGTCGGCCAGCGGCGCGCGGTCGTCGATCTCGCCGAAGGACTCCGCCATCGCGGGGCAGATCGCCGCGGTGAACGCGGCGGCATCGCCGCTGTTGAGCGCGTCGAAATAGCGGTGGACCGCCTGCTCTATGCCGGCCTGCTGCGCCGGGTCGGCCGCGGCGGGGCCGTCGTCGTCGCCGAACGGGGCGGTGCCCGTCGCGGCGAGCACGCCGAACACGATGCCGACGATCACGGCCGCCGCGACCAGCACGGCGGCGGGCAGCATCCAGCGGCGCCGGCCGGGGGACTGCGGTGTGGACATGCGGGTACCTCCTCGCGGCTGCACGCTACCGGTGGTGAGCCGTCAGTGCCCCAGCCGGCCGCGGCCCAGCCGGAGCAGCAGCATCGCCAGCGTGTGCCCCTCCTGGCCGAGCTCGCTGTAGCGGTCGATCACCGCCATCTCGCGCCGGTGCACCAGGCGCGTGCCGCCCTCGGCCATGCGGGTGCGGCCGATCTGCTGCGAGACCTCGGCGCGGCGCTTCACTGCGGCGAGGATCTCGGCGTCGAGCCGGTCGATCTCCTTGCGGAGCTCCTCGATGCCCGCGCCCGCGTTGCCGGACGGCTCCGCGGCGGGGTCGGCGCCCTGCGGCGAGCCCTTGCCTGATGCGGTGTCGCCAGCTGTCATCTTCGCTACCTGCTTTCTCGCCGCCGCGGGGATCGCGGCCGGAAACGGGGCCCGCCCGCGCACGGGAACCCGGCATGCGCGGCCTGTCGGCCTCGATCATATTGCGGCGCGCCGCAGTGCGGAGCGGGCCCCGCGCGGGCGGCGCGACGGCCGCCTCGCCGCGTCCGCCGCGCGGTTCCCGTCGTACCGTGCCGGTACGGTTGACGTGCGATGAATACGACTGTGCCTCCCGCTCCCGGCTCCGCCTCCCCCCGTTCCGGCCGCAGTTCCGGCCCCCGCCCGGGCGCCACGCCCGGCGGGCCCCGCCGGCAGGGCCCCCCGGCGGCCGAGGCGCTGCTGGAGGGGCTCAACGGCCCCCAGCGTCAGGCGGTGGTGCACCAGGGCGGCCCGCTGCTCATCGTGGCGGGCGCGGGCTCGGGCAAGACCACGGTGCTCACCCGCCGCATCGCCTACCTGCTGGCCGAGCGCGGCGTGCTGCCCGGCCAGGTGCTGGCCATCACCTTCACCAACAAGGCGGCGGCCGAGATGCGCGAGCGGGTCGCGGCGCTGGTGGGGCCGCGGGCGCAGTCGATGTGGGTGGCCACCTTCCACTCCACCTGCGTCCGCATCCTGCGAAGCCAGGCGCAGCTGGTGGAGGGGCTCAACACCAACTTCTCCATCTACGACGCCGACGATTCGCGCCGCCTGCTCACGATGATCGCCAAGGACCTCGACCTCGACGTCAAGAAGCACGCGCCGCGCAAGCTGGCCACCGCCATCTCCAACCTCAAGAACGAGCTCATCGGCCCCGGGCAGGCTGAGGAGGACGCCGAGTCGGCGGGCGGCGGGCCCCAGCAGGCCGGCTTCGCGCGGCTCGTCGCCCGCGTCTACACCGAGTACCAGCGCCGGCTGCGCGCCGCCAACGCCCTCGACTTCGACGACCTCATCGGCGAGACGGTCCAGATGCTGCAGCGCCACCCGCAGGTGGCGGAGTACTACCGGCGCCGCTTCCGGCACGTGCTGGTGGACGAGTACCAGGACACCAACCACGCCCAGTACGTGCTGGTGCGCGAGCTGGTGGGCGTGCCGGCGGACGGCGCACCGGCGCCGGGCTCGGTGGAGCCGTCCGAGCTGTGCGTGGTGGGCGACGCCAACCAGTCCATCTACGCGTTCCGCGGCGCCACCATCCGCAACATCGTGGAGTT
>CAZDSL010000032.1:0-14425 GCA_964507655.1 uncultured Mycobacteriaceae bacterium
CGCGGGCGCGACGTTGCTCCCCCCGCCCGCCGCGCCGCCCCCGCCGGCCGTCGACTGCGACGCGCAGGGCAGCCTGCGGCCCGGCGTCGCGGGCGCCGACTCGGGCCGCCTGCAGCAGATCCGCGAGCGCGGCCGCATCATCGTGGGCCTCGACCAGGGCAGCAACCTGTTCAGCTTCCGCGACCCGCTCAGCGGCGACCTGCTCGGCTTCGACGTGGACATCGCGCACGAGGTGGCGCGCGACCTGCTCGGCGACCCGTCGCACGTGGAGTTCCACTTCCTCAGTTCCGCCCAGCGCGAGGAGGCGCTGCAGGCGGGCACCGTCGACATGGTGGTCAAGACGATGACGATCACCTGCGAGCGCGCCCGCAGCGTCGACTTCTCCACCGTCTACTACCGTGCGGGCCAGCGGGTGCTGGTGGCGCGCGATTCCGGGGTGCGCGAGGCCCGTGACCTGGGCGGCAAGACGGTGTGCATGGCGGCCGGCACCACCTCGATCGCCGCCCTGTGGCACGTGGCGCCCACGGCGCGCATCCTGACGGTGCCCAGCTGGGGCGACTGCCTCGTCGCCCTGCAGCAGCGCCAGGTGGACGCCGTGAGCACCGACGACACGATCCTCGCGGGCATGGTGGCGCAAGACCCGAACCTGAAGATCGTGGGCGCGCCCATCGAGCAGGAGCCGTACGGGATCGGCATGCCCAAGGGCGACGACGCGCTGGTGCGCGCGGTCAACGGCACGCTCGAGCGCATCCGCACCGACGGCACGTGGACCCGCATCTACGATCGCTGGCTGACGGTGCTGGGGCCCGCCCCCGCCCCGCCGCCGGCCCGCTACAGCGACTGAGGAGGCGCCGATGACCTCGAGCGACGAGCCCACGCGCCTCTCCGCGGGCGACCAGCCCACGCGGGCGTCGACGCGCGACGAGCCCACCCGCGCCTCGCTGCGCACCCCCGCCGACGAGGCCGCCACCGCCGTCTCGGTGCGCACCGGGATGTCGCAGGGCCGCCGCCGCCCACCGCCGCGCACCGGCACCGCGCACCTCGCGGGCGGGCTGGTCGAGGTGCCCATGGTGGAGCTCACCGACCCGGAATCGGCGCTGCTGGACGATCCGGCGGTGGAGGAGGGCAAGCGCTACTGCGGCGCCTGCGCCGAGCCCGTGGGGCGCGCCACCCCCGCCGGGCCCGGCTCGCTCAACGGCACGTGCCCGGCCTGCGGCGCCCCGTTCGATTTCCGCCCGACGCTCGCGCCGGGCGACCTCATCGCGGGCCAGTACGAGGTGCGCGGGTGCCTCGCCCACGGCGGGCTGGGCTGGATCTACCTGGCCTCCGACCGCAACGTCAGCGACCGCTGGGTGGTGCTCAAGGGCCTGCTGCACTCGCAGGAGCCGGCCGCGCAGGCGGTGGCGGTGGCCGAGCGCGAGTTCCTCGCCGAGCTCACCCACCCCAGCATCGTCAAGATCCACAACTTCGTCGAGCACCCGGGCGCCGACGGCGAGCCGGTGGGCTACATCGTCATGGAGTTCGTGGGCGGCACCACGCTCAAGGAGCTGCGCCACGGCGAGCAGCTGCCGCTGGAGCACGCCATCGCCTACGTGCTCGAGATCCTGCCCGCGCTGGACTACATGCATTCGCGCGGCCTCGCCTACAACGACCTCAAGCCCGACAACATCATGGTGGGCGAGGACCAGGCGACGCTGATCGACCTCGGCGCCGTGGCCGGGATCGGCGACTACGGCTACATCTACGGCACGCAGGGCTTCCAGGCGCCGGAGATCATGGAGACCGGCCCCACCCCCGCCACCGACATCTTCACGGTGGGCCGCACCCTGGCCGTGCTCACGGTGCCGATCGCCAAGGACAAGGGCCGCTACGTCGACGGCCTGCCGCGCCCCGAGGACGAGCCGCTGTTCGCCCGCCACGAGTTCTTCTACCGGCTGCTGCTGCGCTGCACCGACCCGGACCCCGACCACCGTTACCCGTCCGCCCGCGCGCTGGCCCGCGACCTCACCGGCGTGCTGCGCGAGATCGTCGCCGCGCGCACCGGCACGCCGCGGCCGGCGCTGTCGGAGCTGTTCAGCCCGCCGCGCACCACCTTCGGCACCGACCTGGCGATCGCCCGCACCGACCGCCTCGTCGACGAGGACGCCGAGGAGCCGATGGTGCGGGCCGACACCGTCGCCCGCGCGCTGCCGGTGCCGCTGGTGCCCGGCGACGACCCGGCCGCCGCGCAGCTCGCCGCCACGGTGCACAGCCTGCCCGAGGAGGTGCTCGACACGCTGCGGCGCGCCCGCACCCACCCCGACGAGGCGGTGCGCGCCAGCGTCGCGATCCCCCTCGCCGCGGTGCGCGCCTACCTGGAGCTGGACGAGCCGCAGACGGCCCGCGAGCTGCTCGTACAGCTGCGCGCCGAGCACCGGCCCGACTGGCGCTTCGACTGGCTCGAGGGCATCGCGCAGCTGCAGGACGGCGAGTTCGAGCAGGCGTTCACGCTGTTCGACGCGGTGCTCACCGCCCTGCCCGGCGAGGCCGCACCCAAGCTGGCCTGCGCCGCCACGGCCGAGATCGTGCTGGCCCACTGGGACAGCGACGCCCCCGAGCAGTGGCAGGACCTGGCCGAGCGCTACTACCGCTGCCTGTGGCGCACCGACCGCGCGGTGGTGGCCGCCGCCTTCGGGCTGGCGCGGCGGCTGGTGGCGCGCGGCGACGTGTCGGGGGCGGTGGCGGCGCTCGACCAGGTGCCGGTGAGCTCGCGGCACCGCGACGAGGCGCAGATGACGGCGGTGCTGGCGCTGCTCGAGGGCCGCCCCGTCACCGCCATCACCGAGACGCAGCTGGTGGACGCGGGCACCCGCATCGACGCGCTGCCTGCCGAAGACCGCCGCTCGCTGCAGCTGCGGGCTCTGGCGACGGGCGTGGCCCTGCGCTGGCTGCACGCCGGCCGCACCCCCGAGGACGCCCGGTTCCTGGGGGTGCCGTTCACGGAGAACGGCCTGCGCCGCGACACCGAGCGCACCCTGCGCACGCTCGCCCGCTCGGTGCGCGAGAGCGGGCGGCGCTACCGGCTGGTCGACCTCGCCAACCGGGTGCGGCCGCGCACCTGGGTGTAGGGCGCCGCCGCGCCGCCGCGCAGCCGCCCCCGCCGCACCCGCCGCCCCCGCCGCCGATCCGAGCACCTCCTGCCCACTCCGAGCGCCGGATCACGGACTCTGTGGCGGACACGGTGCTCGGATCGGGGCCGACGGAACGGGCGGAGAGCGGACCGGCCGACCGGTCGGGCTGCGGGGCGCGCTGTCGGCGGGTAGCGTGCGCAGTCACCTGGCAGCTACCGGACCGCACGGATCGGGGGCACACACGATGAACCGCACACGCGCCGTGCTCCGCGCCCTGTTCGCCGCCGCGCTACCGGCCGCCGGCCTCCTGCTGCCGGCCGCACCGGCCGCCGCCGCGCCCGCGGGCCCGCACGTCACCGCCGTCACCGAGGTCGCGCCGCAGGTGCTGCGCGTGGACGTCTACTCGCCGGCGATGGACCGCGTCATCGCCAACACTGTGCTGCGCCCGCGCGGGGACGGCCCCTCCCCCGTGCTGTACCTGCTCGGCGGCGTGCGCGGCGGCACCGATGGGGTGTCGTGGCTGCACGATTCGCACTACGAGGAGTTCTTCGCCGACAAGAACGTCACCGTGGTGACCCCGATCGGCGGGCCGTTCAGCGAATACACCGACTGGCAGGCCGACGACCCGATGCTGGGGCCCGCCCACGCCAACCAGTGGCAGACGTACCTGACCCGCGAGCTGCCCGCGGCCGTCGACGCGCGTTTCGCCACCACCGGCCGCAACGCGATCGCGGGCCTGTCGATGTCGGCGGGCCCCGCGGTGGACCTCGCGATCCAGGCGCCGGGGCTCTACCGGGCCGTGGGCGCCTACAGCGGGTGCCCGATCAACGGCGGGCTGTTCGGCGCCGCGCAGGTGTCGTCGGTGGTGGTGGCGGGCGGCGGCAGCGCGTCGAACATGTGGGGGCTGCCCGGCGGCCCCGGCTGGGCGGCGCACGACCCCTACGCCCGCGCCGCCGAGCTGCGCGGCACGGCCGTCTACCTGGGCTCGGCCTCGGGCATCCCCGGCGAGGTGGACGCGCTGGCCCCGTACCAGCTCTTCGGCGCGGCGACGGGCGGCGGCGCGGTGGAGGCGATCGCAGACGCGTGCACGGCGGCTTTCTCGCGGCGGCTCGACGAGGTGGGCGTGCCGCACACCTTCGTGCACCGCGACCGCGGCGCCCACACGTGGGGACTGTTCGAGGCGGAGATGCGCGAATCGTGGGCGACGACGATCGGGCCCGCGCTGGGCTCCTGACCCCCGCCCGCACCCCGTCGATCCGAGCACCGCCTGCGCGTTCCGAGCACCGGTTCCCACGGCCCCTGTGCCAGACGGTGCTCGGATCGGGCAGGCCCGGGCCGGCGACCGGCCGGGGCCTCAGTCGCAGATGCCGCGCAGCTTCTCGATCAGCGCCACGCGCCCGGCGGCGTCGGCGGCCATCGGCGCCACGTTGAGGGTGGTCACGCCCGCCTCGGCGAACGCGGCGACCCGCTCGCGCACGTACGATTCGGGGCCGATGAGGCTGACGGCGCGCACCAGCTCGTCGGGCAGCGCGGCGGCGGCCTCCTCCTTCTTGCCGGACAGGTAGAGATCCTGCACCACCTCGGCCTCCTTGCCGAAGCCGTAGCGGGTGGCGAGCGTGTTGTAGAAGTTCTTGCCCTTGGCGCCCATGCCCCCGATGTACAGGGCCAGCGTGGGCCGTACCCAGTCGTGCATGTGGTCGACGTCGTCGCCGATGGCCAGCGCGGGGCTCGCGTAGATCTGCAGCGGCCCCAGCGCCGGATCGCGCTTGGCCTTGCCGGCGGCCAGCGCCTCACCCCACGCGTCCTGCGCCTTCTCCGGGTGGAAGAAGATGGGCTGCCACCCCTCGGCGAGCTCGGCGGTGAGCTCGACGTTCTTGGGCCCCAGCGACGCGAGGACGATCGGGATGCGCTCGCGCACCGGGTGGTTGATGAGCTTGAGCGGCTTGCCCAGGCCGGTGCCCTCACCCGGGGGCAGCGGGATCCGGTACTTGCGACCCTGGTGCTCGACCTTTTCGCGGCGCCACACCTGCCGGCAGATGTCGATGATCTCGCGGGTGCGGGCCAGCGGCGCGTCGTAGCGGACGCCGTGGAACCCCTCGATGACCTGCGGGCCCGACGCGCCCAGGCCCAGGGTGAACCGGCCGTTCGAGACGTAGTCGAGCCCGGCGGCCGTCATGGCGGTGAGCGTGGGCGTGCGCGTGTAGATCTGCAGGATGCCCGAGGCCAGCTCGAGGCGCTCGGTGCGGGCGGCGAGGAAGCCGAGCTGGCTGACCGCGTCGAACGAGTACGCCTCGGGGACGAAGGCGATGTCGAGGCCCGCCCGCTCGAGATCGGCCACCTCGGCGGCCGTCTCGGTGAAGCCGCCGCTGTAGTTGAGGGTCATGCCCACGCGCATAGGGATACCTTGCCTCCGTGTCCGGTGTGCTGCTCACCGGCGAGTCTGCCACGTCACACCGGCGCCCGTCCCCGGCACCCTATTGGAGATGCATACAATAAGCGGCGACCGGACCCGACACGACAGGAGCGGACATGACGGCGACCCTGCAGCCCCGGGAGGCGCGCCGCGCGGCGCTTCCCGACGCGCTCGCCCGCGCGGCCCGCAACGCCTGGGCCCTCGGCCCCTTCGGCGACGGCATCGAGCCGCACACGCCGCTGCCGTCGCAGGTGGTGCACGCGGCGCCGCACTGCACCGTCCGCCGCTACAGCGCGCCCGGCGCCGCCGGCGTGCCAGTGCTGCTGGTGCCGCCGCTCGCGGTGTCGATCGACTGCTACGACCTGCGCCCGGGCCAGAGCCTCGCCGCGCACCTCGTCGCCACCGGCCGCCCGGTGTACGTGGTGGACTACGGGCGGATCCGCTACGCCGACCGCGACATGGGGTTCGAGGACTGGTTCGCCCGCATCATCCCCGCCGCCATCGGCCGGGTGCTGCGCGACGCCGACGGGCCCGACCGCGCCGACCTGGTGGCGTGGAGCCTGGGCGGCACCCTCTCGCTGCTCACCGCGGCCGCCGCGCCCGAGCTGCCGATCCGCTCGATCACCACCCTGGGCACTCCCATCGACTACAGCCTCAACCCGTCGATCGCCCCGCTGCGGGCGCTCGGCGCGGTGGCCCCGCCCCCGGTGGTGGGGGCGGTGGTGCGCGCGGCGGGCGGCATCCCGTCGCCGCTGGTGAAGCTGAGCTACCGCTCGACGGCGCTGTCCCGCGAATTCACCAAGCCGTGGTTCATCGCCACCAACCTCGCCGACACGACGGCCCTGGCCCGGATGAGCGCCATCGACCGGTTCATGGCCACGATGCCCGGCTACCCCGCGCGCTTCTACACCCAGATGCACACGAACCTCATCATGGGCAACGCCCTGGCCACGGGGCGGCTGCGGCTGGGCGGGCACCGGCTGGACCTGGCCGACGTGCAGGTGCCGGTGCTCACGCTGGCCGGCGCCACCGACGTCATCGCGCCCGCCCCCAGCGTCGCCGCCGCGCCGGGCGTGCTCACCGGCGCGCCGTCGGTGCGGGTGGAGACGGTGCCCGGCAGCCACCTGGGCATGGTCGCGGGCAGCCGGGCCGCCGAGGAGACGTGGCCGCTCATCGACGCCTTCCACTCGGGGCTCTAGCCGGGCGGGGCCGGCACCACCGGGTCGCCGGACGCGGGCCCGCCGGACGCCGGGGAGACGGGCCCCGGCGCGGGCGGACCGGCCGGGCCGGGGCCCTGCGGCTGCACCCGGGTGGGCCACCAGAAGGCGTGCCCCTGCAGCGCCGACAGCGCGGGCACCAGCAGCGGCGCCATGCCGAAGGCGGCGATGACGATGCCCACGGCGACGCCGCAGCCCAGCTCGACGAGGTTGGCGATGCCGGTGAGCATGAGCGACGCGAACGTGCACGCCAGGATGAGTCCGGCCGCCGCGACGGTGGGCGCGTCGTGGGTGATGGCGATGCGCACGGCCTCGCGCGGCGGGTGGCCGCCGCGGTACTCCTCGTGCAGGCGCGAGGCGAGCAGGATGTTGTAGTCGGTGCCGATCGCGACGACGAACAGATAGAGCACCATCGGTATGGAGAAGTCGATGCCGCTGTAGCCGACGCCGTGCAGGAACACCAGCACCACGGTCCCCAGCGTCGCGGCGAACGTGAGCGCCACGCACACGATGAGGTTCAGCGGCGCGAGCACGGCGGTGAGCAGCAGCGCCAGGATCACGACGATGATCGCCGCGGCCACCGGGAACACCAGGCGAGTGTCGCTGCGCAGCTGGTCGCGGACGTCGGCGAACTGCGAGGTCTGCCCGCCCACGTAGACCGTGGCGGACGGCATCGCCGAGTGCGCCGCGGTGCGCACCGGCCCTTCGACGAGGTCGAGCGCGTCGTTGGAGTACGGGTCGTCCGCGAGCACCACGGTGATCAGCGCGGCGTCGCCGTCCGTGCTCATCGTGGGCGGGGCCACCGACGCCACGCCGGGCACCGCCGCCAGCGCGCCGGTGAGCGACGACAGCCCGCCGGGGTCGAGGGGCCCGTCGCCCACCGCGTACACCTGGGTGGGCCCCAGGGCACCGGGCGGGAACGAGCCGCTCATCGTGTCGAAGGCCTCTTGCGAGGGCGTGCCCGACGGCAGCTCGGCGAGGGTGTTGTAGGTGGAGTCGAAGCCCGACGCGAACACGCCGAGCACGATGAGCACCAGCGCCACGGCCGCGGCGACGGGGGCGGGCCGGCGGGCCACCGTCTGGCCCACCGCGCCGAACGGGCCCCGGGAGCGGTCGGCCTCGTCGCGCGGCACGCCGGGCCCGGCCGGCCAGAACAGCCGGGTGCCGAGCAGCGCGAACACCGCCGGCACCAGCGTGAGCGCGGTGACCAGCATGACCGCGACGGCGATGATCAGCCCCGGGGCCAGCGTGCGCAGCGAGCCGAGCTGCGCCAGCAGCAGCGCCGCGAAGGCGCCGATCACGGTGAGCGCCGACGAGGCGACCACCCGCCCCACCACCTCGGTGGAGAACAGCAGCGCCGCGCGCGGGGCCATGCCCGAGCGCAGCCGCTCCCGGTACCGGAACAGCAGGAAGACGATGTAGTCGGTGCCGATCCCGAACAGCACCACGACGAGTATCGCCGGCAGCGAGGTGCTGACCTCGAAGCCGAACAGGTCCGCCGCCCACGCGGTGAGGCCGTCGACCACCTGCAGCACGATGCCGATGACGATGATCGGCGCCACCGCGATGATCACGCTGCGGAAGATGAGCCCCAGCAGGACCACGATGACGATCACGGTCGCGATCGTGATGATGTCGTCGGCGTGGTCGAACGCGCCGGAGGTGTCCACCTGGATGGCGGCGTTGCCGGTGAGCCCGCTGGTGAGGTCCGAGCCCTGCAGGGCCGTCCGGGCGTCGTCGCGGACGGCGCCGACCGCGCTGTTCACCTGCTCGTCGCCGGGCTGCCCGGCGAACGCCACCTGCAGCGCCATCACCTTGCCGTCGGCGGACAGCGACTGCGGCGACGCCTGCACGGCCGCGACCCCGTCGATGTGCTCACCCTGCAGGGTCGTCGCCAGCCCGGCGGCGAGCGACTGGTCGGCGGGAGTCAGCGGCGCGTCGTCGGCGCGGGTGACGACGAGGCTGCCCGTGGCGCCCGACTGCGCCGGGAAGTACTGCATGCCGACGTCCTGCGCCCGCACCGATTCGAACGACGCCGGCAGGAACTGCTGCTGGTTGCCGGTGGTGTACGTGTCGAGCGACGGGGCGAAGACGATCACGAGGATCGCGCCGATCAGCCACACGGCGATCGTGGTCCACGGGTGATCGACGACCTTGCGGGCGATGACGGCGAACATCGTATTGCACCTCTCGGGTGAACCGCTGCGCCTTGCCTGCGCCCGCACCGCATCGGCGCCGTCTCCAGTGCGCCGCTACGCCCGCCGCACACGCGGGCCGCGTCGGGATCGCACCGCTGCGGGGGCCGCTCGAGATGCCCGCCGCACGCCGTATACTAGCACTTGAATTGCATACGCGACCGGCCCTGAGCCGCCCGGCGGACACGCCTCACCCGCCGTTCACCCGTCAGACGAACCGCCACGCGGCCTGCGCGATCGCGAGCTCCTCGTCGGTGGGCACCACCAGCACCGCCGTGGCCGAGCCGGGCGTGGAGATCACCCGCGCGCCGTCGGCCGGGGCCCGGTTGCGCTCCGCCGACACCGCGATGCCCAGCCCCTCGAGCCCGGAGAGCGCATCCTCGCGCACCGGTGCCGCGTTCTCGCCCACCCCGGCCGTGAACACGATCGCGTCGACCCGCCCCAGCACCGCCAGGTAGGCGCCCACGTACTTGCGGATGCGGTGCGTGTACACCTCGTAGGCCAGCGCCGCGTCGGCGTCGCCGGCCTCGCGCCGCTCGAGCACCTCGCGGAAGTCGTTGGCCCCGGCCAGCCCCTTGAGCCCGGAGCGCCGGTTGAGCAGGTCGTCGAGCTCGTCGATGCCCATGCCGGCGTGCCGGCCCAGGTGCAGCAGCACGCCCGGGTCCACGTCGCCGGGCCGGGTGCCCATGACCAGGCCCTCGAGCGGGGTGAGCCCCATCGACGTCTCCACCGCCCGGCCGCCGCGCACCGCCGACGCCGACGCGCCGTTGCCCAGGTGCAGGACGATGGTGTTGACCTCGTCGTACGGCCGCCCCAGCACCCGCGCGGCCTGCTCGCTGACGTACCGGTGCGAGGTGCCGTGGAAGCCGTAGCGCTGCACGCCGAAGCGGCGCGCCACCTCCGCGTCGATGGCGTAGGCGGCCGCGGGCGCGGGCAGCGTGTGGAAGAAGGCCGTGTCGAACACGCCCACGTGCGGGACGTCCGGGAAGTGCTCGCGGGCCACCCGGATGCCCACCACGTTGGCGGGATTGTGCAGCGGGGCGAGGTCGGCGAGCCGCTCGATCTCGGCCACCACCTCGGGTGTGATGAGCGTGGGCTCGTAGAACACCTTGCCGCCGTGGACGATCCGGTGCCCCACCGCCGCGATGCCCGCGTCGGCCAGGTCGAGGCCCGCCTCCGCCGAGGCGCGGAACGCCATGGCCAGGCCCTCGGTGTGGTCGCGGATCGCGCCCTCCCACGTGGTGGTGGAGCCCTCGTGCGTGTGCGTCAGCCGGCCGTGCGGCTCGCCGATCCGCTCGATCAGCCCGCCCGCCACGGGGCGGCCGTCGGCGATGTCGAGCAGCCGGTACTTGATCGACGACGAGCCGGAGTTGATCACCAGCACCAGCGTGCTCATGCGCGCTCCCGCCCGCCCTGCGCCTGCACCGCGGTGATGGCGACGGTGTTGACGATGTCCTCCACGGTGGCGCCGCGCGAGAGGTCGTTGACCGGCTTGCGCAGCCCCTGCAGCACCGGGCCCACCGCCACGGCGCCCGCGGTGCGCTGCACGGCCTTGTACGTGTTGTTGCCGGTGTTGAGGTCGGGGAACACCAGCACCGTCGCCCGGCCTGCCACCGCGGAGCCGGGGGCCTTGGCGGCCGCCACCGTCGGCTCGACGGCGGCGTCGAACTGGATCGGCCCCTCCACCGGCAGCTCCGGGGCGCGCTCGCGCACCAGGTCCGTGGCGGCGCGGACCTTGTCGACGTCGGCGCCGGTGCCCGACGCGCCCGTCGAGTAGGAGAGCATGGCCACGCGCGGGTCCACCCCGAACTGCGCCGCGGTGCGCGCCGACGAGACGGCGATGTCGGCGAGCTGCCCGGCGGTGGGATCGGGCACCACGGCGCAGTCGCCGAACGCGAGCACCCTGTCGGCCAGGCACATCAGGAATACCGACGACACGGTGGAGACGACGGGCGCGGTCTTGATGATCTCGAGCGACGGCCGGATGGTGTGCGCCGTGGTGTGCGCGGCGCCCGAGACCATGCCGTCGGCCTCCCCCAGGTGCACCATCATCGTGCCGAAATACGAGACGTCGCACATCGTCTCGGCCGCCTCGTCCTCGGTGACGCCCTTGTGGGCGCGCAGCCGCGCGTACTCCGCGGTGAAGCGCCCGCGCAGCGGCGAGCGGGCCGGGTCGATCACCCGCGCGCCGTCCAGCTCCAGGCCCAGCTCGGCGGCCCGCTGGCGCACCCGCTGCTCGTCGCCCAGGATCGTCAGGTCGACGATGCCGCGGCGGATCAGGCGCCCCGCGGCGCGCAGGATGCGGTCGTCGTCGCCCTCGGGCAGCACGATGCGGCGGCGGTCGGCCCGCGCCCGCGCCAGCAGCTGGTATTCGAACATCTGCGGGGTGGTCACCTCGGGGATCTCCAGGCGCATCAGCGCGCGCAGGGCGTCGCCGTCGACGTGCCGCTCCATCAGGTCGAGGGCGGTGTCGACCTTGCGCAGCGAGGCGGCCGTCATCCTCCCGCGCGTCTGCGAGGCAATGGTGGCGGTGGCGAACGTGCCCTGCCGGCAGGTGATGAGCGGCAGCTTCGGCCTCAGGCCCGTGACCAGCGCGTCGACCGCGGGGTGCGGGGCCAGCCCCCCGTTGAGGATGATGCCGGCGAGCGAGGGGAAGCCCTCGGCCTCGTGCGCGGCGACCAGCGCCAGCAGCACCTCGGAGCGGTCGGCGGGCACGATCACCACCTGCCCCTCGGTGAGCCGCTCGAGGATGTGCTCGGCCGTCATGCCGCCCACCATCACGCTGGTGGCCTCGCGGGCCAGCAGCTCGGGATCGCCCGCGTACACGGTGCCGTCCACCGCCGCGCACAGCTCGGCCATGGTGGGCGCGAACAGCACCGGCACCTCCGGCAGCGCCCAGGCGGGCAGCCCGGTGGCGCCGAGCGCTGTGCGCACCTCGTCGAGCGCGGCGGGATCGCACCGGTTGGCCACCACCCCCACCGCGTGCGCCGACACCGAGCGGATGTCGGCGAGGCTGTGCTCGGCCAGCGTGGCCGTCTCGGCGGGGGTGCGCCCGCGGCCGCTCACCGCCAGCAGCACGCGCGCACCGAGGTTGACGGCGACACGGGCGTTGAAGGCCAGCTCCGACTGGTGGACGACATCGGTGTGGTCGCTGCCCACGATGACGACGGCATCGCACCGGCGCCGCACCGCGTCATAGCGGGCGACGATCTCGCCCAGCGCCTCGTCCGGGTCGGCGTGCACCTGCTCATAGGTGAGGCCCAGGCACTCGTCGTAGCCGAGGTTCGCCGTGGCGTGCCGCTGCAGCAGCTCGAGGATGTGGTCGGGCTCCTCGGCGGCGCGCACGATGGGGCGGAAGACCCCCACGCGCGCCCCGGAGGCCGCGAGCATGTGCAGCAGCCCGAGCGCCACCGCGGACTTGCCGGTGTTGCCCTCGGGCGAGGCGATGTAGATGCCGGGTGCCGGTGACTCGGACGTCATGCGGCCAGCCTAACGGCGGCGGCCACGGGGCCGTTCCCCCGGCACGGGGGTGCCGCGGCCCCCGCGCAGGCGGCCGGACGGGTGTGCGCAGGCGCTCAGCCGAGGGCGCGCAAACGCGGGGCCAGGTCGCGCTCGAACAGCTCCAGGAACCGCCGCTGATCGTGCCCGGGCGCGTGGAACACCAGGTGGTTGAGCCCGGCGTCGACGTACTGGCGCACCTGCTCGACGGCCTCGTCCGGGTCGGAGGCGACGATCCAGCGCTTGGCGATCTGCTCGATCGGCAGCGCGTCGGCCGCCTTCTCCATCTCGATCGGGTCGTCGATGGAGTGCTTCTGCTCCGCGGTGAGCGACAGCGGCGCCCAGAAGCGGGTGTTCTCCAGCGCCTTCTCGGGGTCGGTGTCGTAGGAGATCTTGATCTCGATCATCTTGTCGATCTCTGCCGCGTCGCGCTCGGCCTTGGCGGCGCCCTCCGCGACGGCGGGCATGAGCTTGTCGGTGTAGAGCTCCATGCCCTTGCCCGAGGTGCAGATGAAGCCGTCGCCCGCGCGGCCCGCGTACCGGGCGACGACGGGGCCGCCCGCCGCGATGTACACCGGGATGCCGCCCTCGGGCACGTCGTAGATCGAGGCGCCCACGGTGTTGTAGTACTCGCCCTCGAAGTCGACGCGGTCGCCGCGCCACAGCTCGCGCATGAGCCGCACGGCCTCGCGCAGGCGGGCGAAGCGCTCCTTGAACGCGGGCCACTCGCCCTGGTAGCCGGTGGCGATCTCGTTGAGCGCCTCGCCGGTGCCCACGCCGAGCATGATGCGGCCCGGGTACAGGCAGCCCATGGTGGCGAACGCCTGCGCCACCACCGCCGGGTTGTAGCGGAAGGTCGGCGTCATCACCGAGGTGCCCAGCTGCAGGCGCTCGGTGCGCTCGCCCACCGCGGCCATCCACGCCAGCGAGAACGGGGCGTGGCCGCCGTTGTGCCGCCAGGGCTGGAAGTGGTCGGACACCGTGGCCGAGTCCATGCCGTGCCGTTCGGCGGCGACGGCGATCTCCACCAGCTCACGCGGGTCGAACTGCTCCGCGGATGCCTTGTAGCCGAGCTTGAGCGGGCGCTGCGCCATGTAGTGATCCTCCTCGCCGACGACGTACCCGGACGATACAACCATCGACCGGCCTCCCGGGTCGCCCGCCCGCTTGCTCACCGGAACGGCCGTGTTCCACTGCGCCGCGGCGGGCGGCTGCGAGAATCGTCGGGACCCCCGCATCACGGCGGGCACCGGCACCGGAAGGCGGAACCATGACAGCACCGAACCCGCGCACGGCACTGGTCACCGGGGCGTCGTCGGGCATCGGCCGGGCCACCGCGCGGGCCCTCGTCGCGAGCGGCTGCACGGTGTACGGCACCAGCCGCCGGCCCGAGGCGATCACCGGGGAGGAGCGGCTGCCCGGCGTGCGCTACCTGGCGCTCGACCTCACCGACCGCGCATCGATCGCCGCGTGCGCCGAGCGGGCCGGGGCCGTCGACGTGCTCGTCAACAACGCGGGCGAGAGCCAGTCGGGCCCGTTCGAGGAGCTGCCCGCCGACGACCTCGCCCGCCTCTTCCAGCTCAACGTGCTCGGCGCGGTGCAGCTGAGCCAGGCCGTGCTGCCCGGGATGCGCGAGCGCGGGTACGGGCGCGTGGTGATGGTGGGCTCGATGCTGGGCAGCCTGCCGCTGGCGTTCCGCTCGTCGTACTGCGCGTCCAAGGCGGCGCTGCGCACGTTCGCGTCCGCGGCCCGGCCCGAGTTCGCGCCGTACGGGGTGTGGCTGACCACCGTGGAGCCGAGCTCGATCAACACGGGCATCAGCGAGCGGCGCACGCATCTGGTGCGGCCGGGCTCGGTGTTCGAGGAGCAGTACCGGCGGGTGATCTCCCGGCTCGACGCGCGCGAGGCCGCCGGCATCTCCGCCGAGGAGGTGGCCGGGCAGGTGATGGACGCGATCCGCGCGCGCCGGCCCCGGCCGATGTACGCGGTGGG
>CAZDSL010000033.1:0-14205 GCA_964507655.1 uncultured Mycobacteriaceae bacterium
GTCCGCGGTGCGGGTGGCGTGCTGGAAATGACCTGGTCCTTCGCCCGCCCCGACGGTCGGGCAACGATCGAAGCAGTCACTGTGGACGGCGAGCTTCGTTGCCGGTGGCGGAGAGTCGGTGATCACGGGGTGTTCACACAGCCGTAGGCGCTGGTGCCACAGCGCGCGTTCAACGGCACCGGACACCCCACCACCAAGGTGTTCGCCGACTGGTCGAAGTGGCACAACGACGTGCCTGCCCTGACGCAGGACACCGCGCAGGCCGAGCAGCTCGTCGACGCCGCCAAGGCCAAGGGCTTCGACGGCCGCATCACCTACGTCACGATCAACAATCCGACCTCGCAGGCCATCGCCACCTCAGTGCAGGCCATGCTGAACGCGGTGGGCTTCAGCGTGGACGTGCAGTACACGGCCACCGTCACCGACATGGTCACGCGGTTGTTCGTCAACCACGACTTCGATCTGACTTCGGGGTCCAACAGCATCTCCGACGCGCTTGCGGCGACGCGGTTGACCGACGGTTACCGCAGCGACTCGGGCAACAACATCCTCGGGTACGCGAACCCCGACACGGATCGGCTGCTCGACGAGGCCAAGAGCGCGGTGTCCGACGCCGAGAAGAAGCAGGCGCTCACGGCGGTCTCGCAGAACCTCCGGGACGATGTGCCGATGGTGCCGGTGAATTCCGGCGCGAACTTCGTGGCGTGGAACAAGAACGTGCACGGTGCTCTCCCCAGCAACGACGGCATCATGCTGCTCGGCAAAGCCTGGGTGGAGGCGTAGCGGAGCCGCTCGCGCGCCGAGTGGGGCGGCCCGGGGTGCCTTCTCGTGGAAGTCGCCCCGAGGTTGCCCCACTCGACGAGCGGAAGGGTCCCTGCCCCCCACCCGCACCGCGCCGAGTGGGGCGGCCCGGGGTGCCTTCTCGTGGAAGTCGCCCCGAGACTGCCCCACTGGGCGTGCGGGCGGAGGCGGCCGCCCCGGATCCGCCCCGCAGGCCAGGCAGTCACGCGCGGGGACGGCCCCGCGGGCCAGGCGGTCACGCGCAGGGAAGAACGCCTGGACGCCGCCGCCCCGCCGATCACCCCCGCCCCAGCTCCAGCGCCACGTCGTACAGCAGCGCCCCGATGGCGTCGTACCGCTCGCGGGTGAGGCGGGCGGAGGGCCCGCTGGTGACGACGGCCCCGCGCGGCGCGCCGCCGGCCGCGAGGACGGGGCTGCCGATGCTGGTCCACCCCGGCTTGACGTCGCCCTCGCACACCGCCCAGCCGCGCGCGGCGATCTCGGCGTAGTCGGCGTCCGGCAGCAGACCGGACGGGTCGGGGAACAGCGCGGCGCGCGCCGCGGCGTCGAGCGCCGAGCACACCGCCCGGCCGCCGGCGCTGGTGTCGGCGGCGATGCGCTGGCCGGTGTGCAGCGCGGTGCGCACCACTTGGCGGGCCTCGGCGATGTCCACCACCACCAGGTCGGCGCCCTCGAGCAGCGCCAGGTGGGCCGTCTCCGTGGTCTCGTCGCGCAGCGCGCCCAGCAGAGGCCGGGCCCGCGTCACCAGCGGCGATGCGGCGACGGCGCCGCCCGAGACGGAGAGCGCACGGGTGGTCAGCTCCCACCTGCTGTCGCCGGCCGGCGCTATCCAGCCCTCCGCGTGCAGGGTGGCGAGGGTGCGCTGCAGCGCGCTCTTGTCCTCGCCCAGCGCCGCCGTGAGCTCGGCGAGGCCGACGGGCTGGCGCGCCGCGACGGCCTCGAGCACGCGCAAGCCGCGCGCGAGCGTCGCGGAAGTCTTGACTGCGATGTGGATCACTCCTAACCTGGAACTAAGTGATAGATCATATCACATAGTGATACTTGCCCGGCCCGATCCAGCACCGGCCGACGGATCCGCGCCGGAGTCAACCGCATGGAGGAATCCGATGACACTCACCCCCGAAGACCTCGACCCGGCGCTGTTCGCCCCTGAGCCGGAGCCGCAGGACACCCGCTACACGATCATCTCGGTGGACGACCACGTCGTGGAGCCGCCGCACCTGTTCGAAACCTGGATGCCCCCCTCGCTGCGCGACCGCGGGCCGAAGATGGTGCAGAACGAGACGGGCGCCCAGGTGTGGGAGTTCGACGGCGACATCTACTCGCAGGTGGGCATGAACGCCGTCGCCGGCCGGCGCAAGGAGACGGTGAAGTACGAGCCGTTCCGCTTCGACCAGATGCGCCCCGGCTGCTACGACATCCACCAGCGCGTCAAGGACATGGACCTGGGCGGCATCTGGGCCATGCTCAACTTCCCGTCGCAGATCACCGGATTCTGCGGCCGCGTCTTCGCCTTCGCGAAGGACCGCGAGGTGGGCCTGGCCGCCACCCGCGCGTGGAACGACTGGCTCTACAACGAGTGGTACCTCGAGTACCCCGAGCGCGTGATCCCCGGCGGCATCACCTACCTCACCGACCCGGTGGAGGCGGTCAAGGAGATCCGCCGCAACGCCGAGCGCGGCTTCACCTCCGTCACCTTCCCCGAGCGGCCGCACGCCATCGGCCTGCCGTCGCTGTGGGACCGCGAGCACTGGGACCCCATCATCGCCGCGTGCGTGGAGACCGACACCGTCATCTCGCTGCACGTGGGCAGCTCCGGCATGTACTCCTACCCCAAGGGCGCGCCGGGCCTGCAGCTGGGCGCCACGATGTTCGGCCAGCTCTCGCTGGGGGCGTGCTCCGAGTGGCTGTGGTCGGGCTACCCCAAGGACAACCCGACGCTGAAGATCGCCATGAGCGAGGGCGGCATCGGCTGGGTGCCCATGCTCATCGACCGGCTCGACAACATCATCGACCGCTCGGGCTACGGCCTGGGCTGGGACGAGCGGCCGTCCGACGTGCTGCGCCGCAACTTCTGGTTCTGCACGCTCGACGACCCGTCCACCATCGCGCTGCGGCACGTGATCGGCGTGGAGAACATCATGCTCGAGACGGACTACCCGCACGGCGACGGCACCTGGCCCGGCACCCAGGACGTGCTCGACAAGTACTGGGCCGGCATCCCTGCCAACGAGCTGCGGATGATGTGCAGCGAGAACGCCGCGAAGCTCTACCGGCACCCGCTGCCGGCGACGGTGCTCCCCCTCGACGGGCAGGAGCGCTGACATGGTCGCACCGTCGCACGGATTCACCCCCACCCGCGACCGCCTGATCCCCGAGCTGGACGTGCGCGAGGAGATCGTGCTGCTGGGGCGCACGCTGTGGCAGGAGGGCTACCGCGATCATCTGGCCGGGCACATCACCGTGAACATGGGCGATGGGACGCTGCTGTGCAACCCGTGGCTGATCACGTGGGAGGAGATGATGCCCGAGGACGTGCTGCGCATCGACCTCGACGGCAACCTGCTCGAGGGCGACTGGCCGGTGCCGCTGGGCATCCCGCTGCACCTGGCGCTGCACGCGGCCCGGCCCGACGTGCAGTACGCGGTGCACAACCACTCCGAGTACGGCACGGTGTGGAGCGACCTCAAGGCCGTGCCCCCTGCCTACGACCAGAGCTCGAGCCTGGGAGGCGGCGAGGTGGTGCTGGTGGACGAGTACGAGGGCGCGGTCGACAGCCTCGAGGCGGCCCAGTCGGCGGTGCGCGCCATCGGCGACGCCGACCGGGCCATCCTGGGCGGGCACGGCGTGTTCGTCATCGGCGACTCGGCGCGCGCCGCCTACCTGCGGGCCGTGGCGCTCGAGCAGCGCGCGAAGAACGCGTGGATGGTGCGCGTGGCGGGCGGGCCCGAGAAGTCCTCGCTGCCCGACTGGTGGATGGACCGGCAGGCCAAGAGCGACGGCAACGGCTACCACGGCTTCTGGGAGGCGGCGGTGCGGGCGGCGCTGCGCGCCGAGCCGGCCCTGGCCGCGGCGGTGCTCGCGCGGCAGGGGTGACGGTGGCGGGGGCGACGGCGGCGCGCGGGCCGATCACGGTCCTGGTGCCGCAGGCGCGGGGCCTCGACGCGGTGCGCGCGGCCTGCGACGCCGAGGTGCTGCTCTACGACCCGGATGCGCCGGGTGTGCTGCCCGCGGGCGCCGAGGGCGCGCAGGTGCTGGTGGTCGATCGGCACCCCGACGACGCCACCGCCGCCGTCGTCGCGGCGCTGCCGCGGCTGCGGCTGATCCAGCTGTTCAGCTCCGGCACCGACGACTGGGCGCCCGCCGCGCCTGCGGGCGTGCGCGTGGCCGGGGTGACGGGGGCGCACGGCCGGACGGTGGCCGAGTGGGTGATGGCGCAGCTGCTCTCGCACCGCCGCGGGCTGCCCGCGTTCGCCGACGCCCAGCGCCGCCGCGAGTGGCGGGTGGAGCGCACCGGCACGCTCGCCGGGTCGCGGGCGCTGGTGTTCGGCGCCGGCGACATCGGCACGCACCTGCGCGCGATGCTCGGCGCCTTCGGCTGCGCCGCCGACCTGGCCGGCAGGTCGGCCCGCGAGGGCGTGCTGGCGGCGCGCGAGGCCCGCGCACACCTGGGCCGCTACGACATCGTGGTGCTCGCCGTCCCGCTGACCCCGCACACCCGCCGGCTGGCGGACGCGGACTTCTTCGCCCGGATGCGCCCGGGGGCGGTGTTCGTCAACGCGGGCCGCGGCGCGCTGGTCGACACCGACGCGCTGGTGGAGGCCGCGCGCGGGCGCCTCGGCCACGTCGCCGTCGACGTCACCGACCCCGAACCGCTGCCCGCCGCACACCCGCTGTGGGGCCTGGGCAACGTCGTGATCACGCCCCACGTCGCGGGCATCACCGACGACGTGCTCGACCGGTGCTGGACGGGGGCGGCCCGCAGCATCGCCCGATTCGTCGCCTCCGCGCCCGGAGAAAGGGAACCATGACCGGATTCGCTGCACGCACCACCCGGCGGCTCGGCGCCGCCGTCGCCGCCCTCGCCCTCGGGCTCGCCGCATGCTCCAGCGGCGGCGGGGGCGCAGACGGCGACGCCCCCGCGCTCGGCTCGCTGCACGACGGCATGATCAACGTGGCCGCGGACGAGGGCGCGCCGAAGGAGGGCGGCACCCTCACCTACGGCGCGTTCTCGGAGCCGACGTCGCTCGACCCGGCCAAGGCGATCGCGGCGGTGACCACCGGCGGCGTGGAGCTGGTCAACATCTACGACTCGCTCATGCGCTACGACGCGGCCGCCGACGCCGTCGTGCCGCAGATGGCGACCGCGCTGGACCACGACGCCTCCTACTCGACGTGGACGCTCACCCTGCGCGACGGCGTCACCTTCTCGGACGGCACGCCGCTGGACGCCGCGGCGGTGAAGGCCAGCCAGGAGCGGTACGGCGCGGCGGGCGGCCCCGACGCCGCGCTGTGGAACGACAACGTGACCGCCATCGACGCGCCCGACGCGCACACCGTGGTCTACACGCTCGCCCGCCCCTGGCCCGGGTTCGCGCACACCCTCACCTCGGGCGCCGGGATGATCGTCGCCCCGGCGGCGGGCGCCCCGGGCGACGGCTTCACGCCGATCGGCGCCGGCCCGTTCACTCTGGAGAGCTGGGAGCAGGGGGATGCGATGACGCTCGCCGCGCGGCCCGACTACTGGGGCGGGCCGCCGCCGCTCGACGCGGTGAAGGTCGTGTACCTGCCGACCACGCAGACCGCCATGGAGACCATGTTCAACGGCGGCATCGACATGACCTACGTGCGCTACCCGCAGGACGTGCAGCAGATGCTCGACCGTCACCTGCCCGGGTACGTGAGCATGACGGCGGCGGCCAACGTCACCCTCATCAACGCGGCGCCGGGCCGGCCCGGCGCCGATCCGCGGCTGCGGAAGGCGATGCGGCTGGCGCTCGACGACGACGCCATCGCCCAGCGCGCCTACGGCACCGCGGAGTTCGCGGAGGGCGAGCTGTTCGGCGCCTACTCCCGGTGGCACACCGACGTCGCCGCGCCGGCGCAGGACCAGGAGCAGGCGCGTGCGCTCGTCGCCGAGGCGCAGGCCGACGGCTTCGACGGCCGGCTCGTCATGGTCAACGGCCCCGAGCAGGCGAAGGGGCAGCAGGCGCTGGCGATCCAGGCGCAGCTCGAAGCCGTGGGCTTCGACGTCGACTCGCAGATCCTGCCGACCACCGGCGACCAGATCCGGCGGATCGCGGCGGAGCGGGACTACGACCTGGGCTCGTGGGGGCTCAGCCTGCGCGATCCCGACCCGTTCCCCAAGATGTCGTCGGCCATGCACAGCGGCGGCAAGCAGCTCTACGGGATGCGCACGAGCCCGCAGATGGACGCGCTCGTCGACGCGTTCCAGGCCGACCCCGACCCCGCATCGAAGCGCGCCACGATGGCCGACATCCAGCGGCAGCTCAACGAGGACGTGCCGTTTCTGGTGCACGGCTACTACCCCGAGTACCTGGCCTGGCGGCAGAACGTGCACGGCGTGGTCGGGTCGGCCAACACCATGGTGCTGCTCGGCGACGCGTGGAAGGGGTGAGCGCCCGGAGAAAGGGAACCATGACCGGATGTGCGGCCGGGACGCGATGCGCAGGGTCCGGGGGCGGCCCGGTGCCGCGGCCCCCGTGCACGACGGCCCCGCCGGGCGTAGTGTGTTCTGCGTCTACACCGCGAGGAGCCGATGATGTCCACACGCACTCGTGCAGCCGTGGTCCGCACCGCCGCCGTCGCCGCCGCGGCCGGGGCCACGATGGTCTTCGGCGCGGCCGCGCAGGCGTCCGCCGAGGTCGCCCCGGGCACGTACACCTCCACCACCACGTTGTCGACGGGCAGCGTGGTGCTGCAGCGCGTGGGGCACGTGGAGGGCCAGGATCTGGTGCTGATCGGGCGCTACCCGATCCATCCGACACCCACCGGCGGCTATGTGGACTTCTTCCCCGGCCACCGGGTGGTGTTCAACAGCGACGGGCACGGCGGCTACTCGGGCGCGGCGTACCTGGGCGGCATCGTGGTCGGCACCGGCACCTTGACGCCGCTCGGCTGAACGATCGGGGTGCGGGCACGCGGACACCAGCGGCTCGACGTCGCGCGCGGACGCGGCCTCCGGATCCTGCGCCCCCGGCGGCCCTTCACCGCCGGTCCACCTGGTCGCCGGCCACCGGCCCGCGGCCGCGCGCGAGCCGCGACGGCCACCAGACTCGGTCGCCGATCTGCAGCGTCAGCGCCGGTACGAGGGCCGAACGCACGATGATCGTGTCGAGCAGCACCCCGAAGGCCACCAGGAACGCCACCTGCGCGAGGAAGATCAGCGGGATCACCGCGAGCGCGCCGAACGTGGCGGCCAGGACGATGCCCGCCGAGGTGATGACCCCGCCGGTCACGGCCAGCCCGCGGCGCACCCCCGCTCGCGTGCCGTGCCGCGCGGCCTCCTCGCGCACGCGCGTCATCAGGAAGATGTTGTAGTCCACCCCCAGCGCCACCAGGAACACGAACGCGAACAGCGGCACCGTCGGGTCGGCGCCCGGGAAGTGGAACACGTGGTTGAACACCAGCGCGCCCACGCCCAGGGTCGCGGCGTAGGAGAGCACCACGGTCGCCAGCAGCAGCACCGGCGCGATCACGGCGCGCAGCAGCAGCATCAGCACGGCCAGCACCACCGCGAGGACCACCGGGATCACCACGTTGCGGTCGCGGGCGGCCGTGTCCTGGGTGTCGATCTGCGTTGCCGTCGTACCGCCCACCACCGTGTCGGCGCCCGGTACCGCGTGCGCGGCCGCGCGGATCGCCCGCACCGTGGACTCGGCGGCGTCGGAGTCCGGGGCGGACGTGAGCGTCGCCTGGATCTGCACGCGACCGTCGACGACCTTCGGCGGCCCGCCCGGCGCCCCGGACTCCGAGACCGCCGCGACGCCGGGCGCGACCCCCGGCACGTCCTGCACCCGCCCGATCACCTCGGCGCCGGCGCCCTCGTCGGCGAAGATCACCGCCGGCGAGCCGGAGCCGCCCGGGAAGTGGGCGCTGAGCACGTCCTGCCCCGTGGACGAGTCGACCGTGGTGAGGAAGAAGTCCGATTGCGGGATGCCGGACGCCTTCAACTGCGGGGCGAACGCCGCGAACACCGCCAGCAGTGCCGCCGTCCCGATCCACACCGCCGTGTGGTGGGCATCGACCTTGCGTGCGATCGTCCACCACAGTCCGGTCCGTCCCCCGCCGGAGGCGTCCTCGGTGTCGCGCACGCTGCGGCCGGTGACGGCGGGGCGCAGCGGCCAGAACGCGGTGCGTCCGGTGAGGGCGAGCACCGCGGGCAGGAACGTCATCGACGCCGCGAACGCCGCGGCGATGCCGATGGCCGCGATGGGGCCCAGGCTGCGGTTGGAGTTGAGCTCGGAGAGCATCAGGCACAGCACGCCCAGGATCACGGTGCCCGCCGACGCCGCGACGGGCGCCAGCACGCCCCGCCAGGCGCGGCGCACCGCGGGGACGCGGCGGCCGTCGAGGTGCAGCTCCTCGCGGAACCGGGAGACCAGCAGCAGCGCGTAGTCGGTGGCGGCGCCGAAGACGAGGATGAACAGGATCCCCTGGCTCTGCCCGTTGAGCGTGACCGCGTCCGCCGAGGCCAGCGCGTAGACGACCGCCCCCGCCCCTGCGAGCGCGAAGACGGCGGAGAGCAGCACGAACACCGGCAGCAGCGGGCTGCGGTAGACCACCACCAGGATGATGAACACGATCGCCGCGGCCACCGCCAGCAGCAGCCCGTCGATGCCCGAGAACGCCACACCCAGGTCGGCCGCCTGCCCGGCGGGGCCGCTGACCAGCACGTTCAGTCCGGCCGGTGCGGTGTGTGAGATGTGCCCGCGCAGCGCGTCGACCGCGTCCGCGGTGCCCGCGGCGTCGACGGGCAGCACCATCTCGAGGGCCTGTCCGTCGTCCGAGCGGATCGGCGGCGAGCCCTGCTGTGCCACGGCGCCCGGCCCCGTCGCCCAGCTCGACAGTTCCTGCAGGTAACCGGAGTCCGCCTCCGTCACCGGCCGATCCCCGGCGCGGGAGGCGACGACCACGGCGGGCACGGTGTCCGAATCGGAGAACTGGCGCTGCAGCTGCGCGGCGCGGGTGGACTCGGCGGAATCGGGCAGGAACGCGGTCTGCGAATTGGACTGGACGGTGGCCAGCTGCCCGATCAGCGGCCCGCCCACACCCCCGATGGCCAGCCAGGCGAGTACCGCCACCGCCGGCAGCAGCCACCGGAGCGTGCGTGGCGTCCTGCCGGTCTCGCGTGCCACCGTGGCGTCTCCCCTCGTCGCGCCGGCGCGGCCTGCGCGCCCTTCTTCCGGACAGTACTTGCGCGCGAGCGCGTGTCCGGGCGGGACGGGGCGATCACCGGAGGCGGCCGAGCTGGTGGCGCAGGCACTGTTCCAGGCGCGGGCGCCGGAAGCGGTGCCCGCGGCCTGCCAGGGCCGCCGGGATCGCGTGCTGGTCGGCGAGGGCCAGCTCGCGCGTACCCTGCGCGCCCAGCAGCAGGCGCGGGCCGAGGCCCGGCACCGGAATGCGCGCCGGGCGGTGCAGCACCCGGGCGAGCGTGCGCGCGTGCTCGGCGGCGGTGACCGGGTGCGGCGCCACCGCGTTGACCGGGCCGCGCAGGCCGCCGTCGTAGAGCGCGCGGTGGTAGACGTCGATCAGGTCGTCGAGATCGATCCACGAAAGGTGCTGGGTGCCGTCGCCGAGGGGGCCGCCGAGCCCCGCCGCGAACAACGGCCGCTGCAGCCGCAGCGTGCCGCCGCGCGGGCTCTGCACGATCCCGGTGCGCACCTGCACCGTGCGCAGGCCCGCGCCGGACGCCGGGGCCGCGGCGTCCTCCCATTCGCGCACCACCCCCGCGAGGAAATCGGTGCCCGCCGCGGCATCCTCGTCGAGCAGCGCGCCGGGCCGGTCGTGCCCGTAGTAGCCGATCGCCGATGCGCTGACGAACACGGCGGGGCCGTCCTCCGCCCGCCCCGCGGCCTCGGCCAGCCGGCGGGTGGGGCCGACCCTGCTGTCGCGGATCGCCGCCTTGTGGCCGTCGGTGAACCGGCCGGCGATCGGCGCCCCGGCCAGGTGCACCACCGCGTCGACGCCGTCGAGCAGCCCCTCGGCCGGGGCGTCCGGGTCCCAGCGCCGCTCACCGGGCCCGGCCGGGTCGCGCCGCACCAGCCGGATCACGCGGTGCCCGCCGGTGGACAGGAACGCGCACAGCGACGAGCCGACCAGGCCCGACGACCCGGTGACGGCGATCGTCGACGGCCGCATGCCCGCGGCGCGTGCGCGGGCGTGCGCGGCGAGGTCGTCGGCGAGCTGCCGGTGCCGGTAGACGAAGGCGGGGCGCAGCGCCCGGGCCGGCACGGCGGTGTGCACGGTGTCGGTGAGCCTGGTGCGGAGCTCGCCGACGTCGTCGAAGACGTGCTCGTGCCGCCACGGGCCGGCCGCGGCGGCGGGCAGCCCCGCCCAGCCGCCGCGGACGCGCTCGTCGACGAACCGGCGCGGCGGATCGAACCCGTCGGGCCGGTGCTGCGCGTACCAGCGCAGGCCGCCGGGCAGGCCCAGCACGGCGCGCCCGTCTGCCAGCGAGCCGGCCTCCGCGACCGCGTGCATCGGCTGCCACGGGGGGATCAGCCGGTGCAGCGCGCCGGGGCGCCCGTGCCAGGCGAACACCTCGTCGCGGGGCGCGTCGATCACGCTCGAATGCTCGATGCCCATGGGGCTGCGCCTCCTGTTCCGCGTGCGGCGGCCGCGCGCACGGCCGCGTAGCGCGGGGGTTCCCCGTAGCGCGCCCGCGCAATCACCCGTCCTCCGGTGCGGCCGGCGATCGGGGCGATGGTCTGTGTCAGGCGGGTCTCGGGTGACAGGCGCCGTCACGGTGCGCCAGGCCACGCCCGCCGGTTCGATCCAGACGGCACGTCATTCTCGACTGCTCTCGCCGAGGAGAGACGACAGACCCGCGCACAACGCTTCATCGAGGTCGGGCGATATCTGGAGGGCGTCGAGACAGTTGCGGCGGTACTCGGGCCGATCGATGAGCCGACTCACAGCCGCGGTCTCCGCCTGTCGCACGCTGGCGCCGTACGCGCCGGAGGCCTTGCATCGGCCGGCCGTCCGTAGTTCCACGGACGCACCGATCATAGCGATGTCGATGATGTCGCGGCTGTGCACAGCGGGATCAGCCCAGCGGTCGTCATTGGCGAGGTATTTGGTCGCGTACTGGTCGACGAGGCTGAGTACCGCGATGTCGCCGATCCGCTCGTCGGGCAGTGGGTCGGCCAGGTCAATGCGCCCTTCGTGGACGATCTCGAATTTGATCGGGACTCCGTCTTCCACGTAGGCGCCGCGGATGCCGTACCGGTCCATTCGTGCGGTGCGTGCGACGTGCAGGTCGCGGCCGAGTGTCTCGAGGCCGTCGCGGGCGACCCGCTGGCGGATCTCCCGGTAGGAGGGCCAGTCGGACACGACGAAGTCGAGATCGTTCGACTCCCTGTATTCACCGTGCAGCAGGGCGATCGCGGTGCCACCGCCGAAGTAGCAGCGTTGATCGCGGAACAATCGCGCATCGAGCTTGTCGAGCACGCGGGCGATCAACTGGTGGCGTCGACGCTTATACAAGGAGCACACCGTTGCCGTACTCGTCGGCGAGGCGGTCGATGAAGCGTCGCTCAGGCTCGGTGAGCGGACCGACGTGCCGCCAGTTGCGTTCGTATATCGCCAGTGCCTCGGCCTCGGGGATGCGGGCGTCCGGCGCGAGCTGCCAGCACAGGTAGGCGAGTTCGGGGTAGTCGCTGACGCGGACGAGGCGGTCGGCCATCGCTGCTCCCTTCCACGTGTCCAGGGTATCGGGATCCGTGGCGGAGCGAGACCATGCGCGGCCGCGCCACTCACCCCCGCGCGGTGCGCAGCGCGGCGAGCAGCCGGTCGCGCAGCTCCCGCGGGTCGATGACGTCGTCGTAGGTGGCGGTGCGGGCGAGCTGCCACGGCCCGGACGCCTCGTGCTCGACCAGCGCGCGCCGCGTGTCGTCGTCGGCGCCCGAGGTCGCCCCGCCCACGGCCGCCGGGATGCCGCCGAGCATCGCGCCCGGGAACGCCAGCGACACCGTCTGCCCGCCGAAGGCGTTCTGCCCCATCACCGAGCTGCCGAAGCCGAACGCCTTGCGCACCGTCACGTGCAGTTTCGGCACCGCCGCGCGATGCTGGGCGACGAACATCCGCGCCGCCGCGCGCAGGATCCCCGCCCGCTCCGAGGCGCTGCCCGAGAGCACGCCGGGATTGTCGGCGAGCTGCACCAGCGGCAGCCCGAAGCCGGCCGTCGTCTCGACGAACCGGGCCGCCTTGTCGGCCGCGGCGGTGTCGATGGCGCCCGCGAGCACGGCCGGCTGGTTGGCGAGCACCGCCACCGGCCGCCCGCCCAGGCGCGCCAGCGCGGTGATGAGCGACGGCCCGTACCCGGGCTGCACCTCCAGCAGCGAGCCGGCGTCGACCAGCTCGCGCAGCACGGCGGTCATGTCGTAGGGCCGGCGCGGATCCGGGGGTATGAGGTCGAGCAGCGCGTCGAGCGAGCGCGCCCCGTCGCCGGTGTCCGCGACCGGGGGCGCGCCGCCCGCGTGCGACGGCAGGTACGCCAGGTACCGGCGCGCCAGCCGCAGCGCCGCGTCCACATCGGGCGCGACGTTGTGCGCCACCCCGCTGACGGCGGCGTGCACGTGCGGCCCGCCCAGGTCCTCCTTGGTCACCTGCTCGCCGGTGGCCGCGCGCACCAGCGGCGGCCCGGCGGTGAACAGCGACGCGAGGCCGTCGACCATGACCACGAAGTCGGCCAGCGGCGCCGCGAGGGCCCCGTGCCCGGCGGAGGGGCCGGTGACGATCGCGACGATCGGCACGGTGCCGGCCAGGTCGGCGAGCACCTGGAGGTCGTTGGGGGCGGGCCGCTGCGCCTCGAGCATGTTGGTGGCGCGGTGCCCCGCGCCCTCGAGCATGAGCACCAGCGGCGCCCGCTCCTGGCCGGCCAGCGCCGCGATCCGCGCCCGCTTGGTGGCGGCGGCGGTGCCGATGGAGCCGCCCGCCACCGAGAAGTCCTCGGCGCCGACGAACACGGGACGCCCGTCGATCAGGCCCGAGCCCGCCACGAACGCGTCGGCCGGCGTGTCTGCCGGCCCGGCGAGCAGCCCGAGCTCGGTGAACGTGCCCGGGTCGAGCAGCCGGGCGATGCGCTCGCGCGCGTCCACCCGCCCGGCCGCCCGATGCCGGCGCAGCTTGTCCTCGCCGCCCATCGCGCGCGCGGCGGTGCGCCGCCGCTGCAGCGAGTCCAGCAGCGGGGCCCAGTCGTCGCGGTGCGCCACGGCCGTCAGATGCGCTCGAGGATCGTGCCGGCGGCCAGGGCGCCGCCCGCGCACATGGTGATCAGGGCGCGCTCGCCGTCGCGGCGCTCGAGCTCGTGCAGCGCGGTGGTGAGCAGCCGCGCGCCCGTCGCCCCCACGGGATGGCCCAGGGCGATCGCCCCGCCGTTGACGTTGACCCTGTCCATGTCGGGCTTGTGCACCTGCGCCCACGACAGCGTCACGGAGGCGAAGGCCTCGTTGACCTCGAAGAGGTCGAAGTCGGCCATGCCCATGCCCGAGCGGTCGAGCAGGTGCTGCGTCGCCTGCACCGGCCCGTCCAGGTTGTACTCGGGCTCGGCACCGACCAGGCACTGGTGCACGATCCGCGCCCGCGGCGTCAGGCCCAGCGCGCGCGCCTTGTCCTCGTCCATGAGCAGCACCGCGGAGGCGCCGTCGGAGATCTGCGAGGAGGTGCCGGCGGTGTGCCGGGCGCCCTCGTAGACGGGCTTGAGGCCGGCCAGCCCCTCGGCGGTGGTCTCGCGCAGGCCCTGGTCGCGGGTGACGGTGTTCCACTCGTCGGTGGGCGTCTTGTCCTCGCCGATCACGGGCGCCTCGACGGGGATGATCTCGCGGTCGAAGCGGCGCTCGTCCCAGGCGGCCTTGGCCTTCTGCTGCGAGACCAGGCCGAACTCCTCGAGGTCGGCGCGGGAGAGGCCGCGGCGGTCGGCGATGCGCTCGGCGGCGAGGAACTGCGCGGGCAGGTCGATGTCCCACGACTCGGGGCGCCGCGGCCCCGCGTGGTCGCCGGCGACGTTCGCGCCCAGCGGGACCTGGCTCATCATCTCGATGCCGCACGACATGCCGACGTCGATGGCGCCGGCGGCGATGAGGTTGGCCACCATGTGGGTGGCCTGCTCGGACGAGCCGCACTGGCAGTCGATGGTGGTGGCGCCGGTCTGCCAGGGCAGGC
>CAZDSL010000034.1:0-4385 GCA_964507655.1 uncultured Mycobacteriaceae bacterium
GCGCCGGACGGCCGGGAGGCGGCGCGTCAGGGTGCCGCGGGCCAGGGTGCGCACCAGGGCGCCGCGGGCCAGGGCGCGCACCAGGGCGCCGCGGGCCAGGGCGCGCACCAGGGCGCCAACGGCAACGACTACGGCGCCCCCGCGGGCTGGCACGCCCCCGGATGGCCCCCGCGCGGCAGGCAGGGCGGCGGCTTCGCCGACCAGGGCGGCCGCCGCGGGCCCGGTGGCGATTCCCCGGACGAGCACCGCGATCGCTACGCTGACCAGGCGGACGGCGGCGAGCCGCACGGCGGCGACGGGCACCCCGAGGCGGGCCCCGGCGGGCGGCACTGGAACCCGCCGGACGGCGCACGCTAGGCGGCGCACCCGCCGCACCCCAGTGCGGCGGCGGGCGCCGCGCTGCGACTGAACCGGAGGAACGATCGAGTGCGTACTGACAGTGTTCCGGCCGACGCGGCGACGCGGAGCGACGTCCCGGCCGACGCGACGGCGACGGGCGACGGCCGTGCCCGCCCCGCCGCCGCGCCGGTGACGCCGTCGGGCCGCACGTTCGACGCGGTCCGCGCGGAGGCGGCGGTGCGCGAGCTGCTGCTGGCCGTGGGGGAGGACCCCGACCGCGAGGGCCTGCGCGACACGCCCGCCCGCGTCGCCCGCGCCTACCGCGAGGTGTTCGACGGCCTGTTCTGCGAGCCCGACTCGGTGCTCGACACGGTCTTCGACGAGGGCCATCAGGAGCTGATCGTGGTGCGCGACATCCCCGTGTACTCCACGTGCGAGCACCACCTTGTGCCGTTCCACGGGGTCGCGCACATCGGCTACATCCCGGGCAAGTCCGGCAAGGTCACCGGCCTGTCCAAGCTGGCCCGCGTCGTCGACCTCTACGCCAAGCGCCCGCAGGTGCAGGAGCGGCTCACCAGCGACGTCGCCGATGCGATGGTGCGCAAGCTCGACCCGCGCGGCGCCATCGTCGTCATCGAGGCCGAGCACCTGTGCATGTCGATGCGCGGCATCCGCAAGCCCGGCGCCACCACCACGACGTCGGCGGTGCGCGGGCTGTTCCAGAGCAGCGCCGTCTCGCGCGGCGAGGCGCTCGACCTCATCCTCCGCAAGTGATCGGTGCCGTGAGCAGCCGCATCGGCCCCGCCGGCGAGCGCTCCGCGGCCCGCGGGCTGCCGCGCCCGGGCCGGTGCGTGGTGATGGGCATCCTCAACGTCACCGCCGATTCGTTCTCGGACGGCGGCCGCTACCTCGAGCGCGACCTCGCCGTGGAGCACGGCCTGCAGCTGGTGGCGGCGGGCGCCGACATCGTCGACGTGGGCGGCGAGTCGACGCGCCCGGGCGCGCACCGCGTGACGGCGGAGGTGGAGGCGGCGCGCGTGGTGCCGGTGATCGAGCGGCTCGCGGGCCGCGGCATCCGGGTCAGCGTCGACACCATGCGGGCGTCGGTGGCCGAGGCCGCCGTGGCCGCGGGCGCGGCGGTGATCAACGACGTCTCGGGCGGCCGCGCCGACCCGGCCATGGCGCGGGTCGCCGCGGCCGCCGACGTCCCGTGGATCCTCATGCACTGGCGCGCCGCGGGCGAGTACGTCAACGCCTCCGGCATCACCGACTACGGGGCGCAGGGCGTGGTGCGCACGGTGCTCGACGAGCTGCGCCGCCAGGTCGACGCGGCGCTCGCCGCCGGCGTGCGCGCCGAGAACATCGTGCTCGACCCGGGGCTGGGCTTCGCCAAGACGGCCCGCGACAACTGGACGCTGCTCGCCGCGCTGCCGACGCTGGTGGACGAGGGCTACCCCGTGCTGGTGGGCGCGTCGCGCAAGCGGTTCCTGGGCACGCTGCTGGCCGACGACGACCGCGGCGACAGGCCGCCGGCGGGGCGCGACGGCGCCACCGCGGCCGTCAGCCTGCTCTCGGCCAGGGCGGGCGCGTGGGGGGTGCGGGTGCACGACGCCCGCGGCACGCGCGACGCCCTCGCCGTGCTCGACGCGTGGCCCGGCGCGGGGGGCGCGCGATGAGCGCCCCGGGCGGCGACAAGGTCACGCTCACCGGGCTCACCGTGCGCGGGCGCCACGGCGTGTTCGCGCACGAGAAGCGCGACGGGCAGGACTTCGTCGTCGACCTCACCGTGTGGTTCGACCAGTCGGCCGCGGCGCGCAGCGACGACCTGGCCGACACCCTCGACTACGGCGCGCTGGCGCAGACGGCCGCCGGCATCGTCGCCGGCCCGCCGCGCGACCTCATCGAGACCGTGGCGGCGGAGATTGCGGAGGCCGTGGCCGCCGATCCGCGCGTCGACGCCGTCGAGGTGACGGTGCACAAGCCGTCCGCGCCCATCCCGCTGCAGTTCGCGGACGTGGCGGTGACGACCCGCCGGACGCGCGCCGCGGTGGTGCCCCCGGGCGGTGCGGTGGACACTCGGCTGTGACGGAAGGGGCGATGCGGTGAGCCGTGCAGTGCTGTCGGCGGGGTCGAACGTGGGCGACCGGCTGGCCCACCTCCAGACGGTGGTCGACGAGCTGGGCGAGCACGTCGTCGCCGTGTCGCCGGTGTATTCGACGGCGCCGTGGGGCGGCGTCGAGCAGGACGACTTCTACAACGTCACGATCATCGCCGACGACCCCGACCGCGACGAGTGGGCGTGGCTGCGGCTGTGCCACCTGCTCGAGTGGCGCGCCCACCGCGTGCGCGAGGTGCGCTGGGGCCCGCGCAGCCTCGACGTCGACGTGATCACCTGCCGCGACCGCGCCGAACTGCACTCGGCGCACCCCGACCTCACGCTCCCGCATCCCCGGGCGCATCAGCGCGCGTTCGTGCTGGTGCCGTGGCTGCAGATCGAGCCGGACGCGCGCCTCGCGGGCACGCCGGTGGCCGAGCTGATCGCCGCGCTGGCCCCCGGCGAGGTCGCCGGCGTCTCCCGCACCGGGCTGACGCTCGTGTGCACGGCGGGCTGACGCGGCGGTGGCGGGCATGCGGGGCGCCCCGGCGCGGTGCGAGGGGCGGTGGCGGCGCTGAAGGCGATGCGGATCGTGGACCTGGCGCTGCTGGCGCTCGTGTTCGTGGGGATCGGCTGGGGCGTGGCTGCGGCCGCCTACGGCAGCCTGCCGGCCGTGCCCGCGCTGGTGGGGCTGCCGCTGACGGTGCTCGCCGCGGCCGAGGCGGCGGCCGGGCTGGCGGTGCGCCGGCGCATCGCCGAGGGGCGGGTGGGCCCGGGCCTGCACGACCTCAGCCCGCTGGCGATCGCGCGGGCGGTGGTGCTGGCCAAGGCGTCGGCGATCGTGGGCGCCGTGTTCGCGGGCGGCTGGGCGGGCCTGCTGATCCACCTGGTGCCGCAGCAGGGCCGGCTCGCGGCGGCGCGGGACGACCTGGCGGGCACCGTCTTCGGGCTCGTCGCCGGCGTGCTGCTGGTCGCGGCGGCGCTGTGGCTGGAGCGCGCGTGCACCGTGCCGCCCGAGTCGCGCGGCGACGGCGAGGCGGGCCGCGAGGGGTGAATCGCCGCGGCGCATCCCTGAAGGGTGTGCGCGGTACCGGTATGTTGTGGTCATGACCGTTCCCGGCCGAGACAGCACTGCGCGCCCCGAACGCCGCAAGGGGGAGCGGCGCACGCGGGCGCGCAAGCAGTCGACGTGGGAGATGGTCCTCGGCGTGCTCATCCTGCTGGCCATCGTGGCCAGCATCGTGATGATCTTCACCGACAGCGTCCCGCTGCTGCGCTTCGGGGTGGTCGCGGCGCTGTGGGCGGCCGTGGTCGGCGCCATCGCGATGACCAAATTCCGCAAGGATTCCGAGAACGACGCCGCCCGCGCCCGCGACCTGAAACTCGTCTACGAGCTGCAGCTCGAGCGCGAGATCGCCGCCCGTCGCGAGTACGAGCTGGTGGTGGAGTCGCAGGTGCGCCGGCAGGTCGAGGAGCGCGTGCGGCACGAGGCCACGGAGGAGATCGAGTCGCTGCGCATGGAGATGGCCGCGCTGCGCGCCAGCCTCGAGGCGCTGTTCGACGGCGACCTGCCCGACGAGCGCCTCGCCGTCCGCGCCGAGTCGCACCGGCTGCACGAGCTCGCCGGCGGCCCGGGCGAGCGGGTGGCGGCGCAGGCGGCGGAGCTGTCCGGCCTCGACGACGTCGTCGCCGTCGACGGCGTGGCCGACGCGGCCGAGGCCGAGTTCGAGCCCGACTACGAGGCCTACCGTGAGGCCGCCCAGTTCCTGCCCGGCACGGGCGAGGACGCCCCCGTCACCGTCGAGACGCAGGCCCTGCCGCCCGAGGACGCGCAGGACGCCGTCACGAGGCCGTCCGCGCGGCGGCCGGAGGAGCGCGAGGAGGAGCCCGTCGAGGCCGAGGTGGCCGAGGCCGAGCCGGTCGACGCGGAGCCGGCGGCCGAGCCCGTCGC
>CAZDSL010000034.1:4485-13945 GCA_964507655.1 uncultured Mycobacteriaceae bacterium
CCGGGGCCGCCGGCGACGAGGACGAGGACGACGGCGACTCGGAGCACGGCTCGCGCGCCGGGGGCAGCACCGTTGCCGAGCTGCTGGCCCGCATGCGCGAGACGGGCTCGGTGCCCGAGAACCTCGGCCGCCGTCGCCGCCGCGCCGCCGACTGACCCGGCCACCCCCTTCCCGCCGCCCGTGAGATAGCTCACCGGGGGCTGTCGGGCGCCCGTCCGGAGCGATATTCTCGCCGGTGTACGTCCGGTACCTGCCCGGCAGGACTGGAACGCCTCTGGAAGGACCTCTCGAGTGGCCCCACTCGGTCATGATCCCGCGCCGCGCGGCGCGCCCGGCCCCGACGGCCCGTGGCCCCGTCCTGCGCGCCTGTCCGTGGGCGTCGTCTCCGCCGGGCGCGTGGGCACCGCCCTGGGCGCCGCGCTCGAACGCGCCGGCCACGTCGTCGCCGCGTGCTCCGCGGTGTCCGACGCCTCCCTGGCCCGCGCCCGCGCCCGGCTGCCCGAATCGCGCATCCTTCCGGTCCCCGACGTCGCCGCCGGCGCCGAGCTGCTCATCCTCGCGGTACCCGACACGGAACTCGCCGGCCTGGCCGACGGGCTGGCCGCCGCCGTAGACCGGTGGCAGGGGCGCATCGTCGTGCACACCTCCGGCGCCAACGGCACCGCCGTCCTCGCGCCGCTCGCCGCCCGCGGGGCCGCGTGCCTGGCCATCCACCCCGCGATGACGTTCACCGGCGACCCCGCCGACACCGACCGCCTGGGCTCCGCCTGCTTCGGGGTCACCGCCGACGACGAGGTGGGCCTGGCCATCGCGCAGTCGCTGGTGCTGGAGATCGGCGGCGAGCCCGTCGTCATCCCCGAGGACGCCCGCACCCTCTACCACGCGGCGCTCGCCCACGGCAGCAACCACCTCGTCACTCTGGTGCGCGACGCCGCCGACGCGCTGCGCGCCGCCCTCGCGCCCGCCGCGGGGGAGCCCGCCGACGGCACCATCACCGGCGAGCCCGGCGCCGCCGAGCGCATCCTCGCGCCGCTGCTCGGCGCGGCCCTCGACAACGCCCTCCGCCACGGCGACCGCGCGCTCACCGGCCCCGTCGCCCGCGGCGACGCCGACGCCGTCGCCGCCCACCGGCGCGTGCTCGCCGCCGCCGACCCGGCCCTCGCCGAGGCGTACCGCACCATGGCGCTGCGCACGGCGGTCCGCTCGGGCGCGCCGGCCCCGCTCGTCGCGGCGCTGTCCGTCCCCGACGGCCCCGCCGCCGACCGCCCCGCCGCGGGCGACGCCCCCGCCCACCACGACCAGGAGCACACCAGGTGACCCCCCAGGCACACGGCTACACCCCCGGCAGCCTCACCGTCCACCACGACCCGGCCGCGATCACCGCGGTGTCCCGCGCGCTGCGCGGCGTGGGCCGGCAGGTGGTGCTGGTGCCGACGATGGGCGCGCTGCACGCCGGGCACCTGGAGCTGGTGCGCCAGGCCAAGCGGGTCCCCGGCGCGGTGGTGATCGTGTCGGTCTTCGTCAACCCGCTCCAGTTCGGCGAGGGCGAAGACCTCGACGCGTACCCGCGCACCCTCGACCGCGACGTCGAGCTGCTGCGCGGCGAGGGCGTCGAGCTCGTGTTCGCGCCCTCGGCGGCCGACATGTACCCGAACGGCCCGCGCACCACCATCCACCCGGGCCCCGTGGGCGCCGAGCTCGAGGGCGCCGCCCGGCCCACCCACTTCGCCGGCATGCTCACCGTGGTGTGCAAGCTGTTCCACATCGCCGCGCCGCACCAGGCGTTCTTCGGCGAGAAGGACTACCAGCAGCTGGTGCTGGTGCGGCAGATGGTCACCGACCTCGACCTCGGCGTCCGCGTGGTGGGCGTGCCCACGGTGCGCGAGGCCGACGGGCTCGCGCTGTCGTCGCGCAACGCCTACCTCACCGCCGAGCAGCGCACGCTCGCCACCACGCTGTCGGCCGCCCTCGTGGCCGGCGCGCACGCGGCCGCCGCCGGGCCCGAGGCGGTGCTCGCCACGGCGCGCGGCGTGCTCGACACGGTGCCCGAGCTCGACGTCGACTACCTCGAGCTGCGCGGTCTCGACCTGGGGCGGGCCCCCGAGGTGGGCGACGGGCGCCTGCTCGTCGCCGCGCGGCTCGGCTCCACCCGCCTCATCGACAACGTCGGCGTCCCCATCGGCACCGGCTTCACCGGCTCCGACACCCCCGGGGTGCCGGCCCAGGCCCCCGGATAGGCCCGGCCCCGGCTAGCCCCGGCCCCCGCACCACCCCACCCCCTCCCCGCAGCAGGACCAGGAAGGACCCCGCCATGTTCCGCACCATGCTCAAGTCCAAGATCCATCGCGCCACCGTCACCCACGCGGACCTGCACTACGTGGGCTCCGTGACGGTCGATTCGGAGCTGATGAAGGCCGCCGACCTGTACGAGGGCGAGCAGGTGGCCATCGTCGACGTGACCAACGGCGCGCGCCTGGAGACCTACGTGATCGCCGGCGAGCCCGGCTCGGGCGTCATCGGCATCAACGGCGCCGCCGCGCACCTGATCAACCCCGGCGACCTGGTCATCCTCATCTCCTACGCGATGATGGACGAGAAAGAGTCGCGCGAGTTCGCGCCGTCGATCGTGTTCGTCGACGAGAACAACGCGCCCACCGACGTCGGCGCCAACCCGGGCCACGCGCCCGCCGGCTCGGGCCTGACCAGCCTGCAGCACCGTGCCGGGGCAGACGCGCCCGACCTCGTCGGCAGCCCGGCCTGACGATGCTGCTGGCCGTCGACGTCGGCAACACCAACACCTCCCTGGCCGTGTTCGACGAGGCGCCGGGGGAGGATCCGGCGCCCGTCTTCCGCCGCCGCATGCGCACCGATCCGCGCCAGACGGCCGACGAGATCGCGCTGATCGTGCGCGGCCTGCTGGGGTCGCGGGCCGAGGCGGTCACCGGGGTGGCCGCGCTCGCCACCGTGCCGTCGGTGCTGCGCGAGCTGCGGCTGATGCTCGAGCGCTACTGGCCGCACGTGCCGCACGTCGTGGTGTCGCCGGGCGTGCGCACCGGCGTGCCGCTGCTGGTCGACAACCCCAAGGAGGTCGGCGCCGACAGGGTGGTCAACGCGCTGGCCGCCCACCACCTGTTCGGCTGCCCGGCGGTGGTCGTCGACTTCGGCACCTCCACGCGCGTCGACGTGGTGTCCGGCGGAGGCGAGTTCCTGGGCGGCGCCATCGCGCCCGGCATCGACATCTCGGTGGACGCGCTCGCGTCGCGGGGCGCGGCGCTGCGCAAGGTGGAGCTGGCGCGGCCGCGCTCGGTGGTGGGCAAGAGCACCGTGGAGGCGCTGCAGTCGGGCATCATCTTCGGCTTCGCGAGCCAGGTGGACGGCATGGTGGCGCGCGTGCGGCGGGAGCTGCCGGAGTTCGCGGGCGACGACGTGGCGGTGGTCGCCACCGGCGGCCTCGCCGACGTGGTGCTCGACGAGTGCGAGTCGATCACCGACCACGAGCCCGACCTCACCGTCATCGGCCTGCGGCTGGTGTACGAGCGCAACCGGGCCGGCAGCAGGGCCGGGCGCCGCCAGGCGCGCTGAGCGGGCGGCATGGCGTCCGGCGGCGTGCGCGGAGCGGCCGGCGGCGCAGGGCGCGCTCTGGCGCCGGCCCCGCGGGGTGTGGCAGAATACGCGCCGTGAGTATCGGTATCGCCGCGTCGCCTTCCGCGACGCCGCAGCGCACGCGCGAGGGCCAGGCGCCGTCCGCGGCGCTGGTGTGCGCGTGCCGTCAGGAGTGTTGTCGAGGCTGACGTCCGCCTCCACCTCCGCGCGGTGCCGAGCGCCGCGCACTCACTCCCGGAGTATCTCCATGACCGCCTCCCTGGCCACCCCTGTCGCTGTCGGCGCCCCCGTCGCCGCCTCCGCCGCGCTGCGTTCCCCCGCCCCGGCCTCCCTCGCCCCCGCCGACTACGCGTCGGCCGTCGCCCGCGGTGCCGTCGTCGTCGACCTCCGCACCCACGAGCAGCGCTCCGCCGCCGGCACGCTCCCCGGTGCGCTCGCGATCCCGCCGGAGCTCGCCCTGGCCCGCCTCGACCCGGCCTCGCCGGCGCGCCTCGCCGCCGCCACCCCGGGCGCGCGATGGGTGCTGGTCAGCGAGGACGGCACGCTGGCCGCCGTGGCGGTGCGCGCGCTGCAGGCCCTGGGCGTGCGGGCGACCGCGCACCTGGACGGCGGGTTCCGCGCCCTCGAACGGCACCGCCAGGTGGCCGCTGGCGCGGGCGCGGCGCACGTGCAGCGCGAGGCGGCCGCCATCGCGGCGCACTAGTCCGGGGGCGCGGTGACGACCACCACCCATTAGTCTGGATAGCCGTGAGTGACAATGCGCCCGGCCCCGACGCCCCCCGCCCCGACGCATCCGCCCCGGCCCCCCGCGGCAAGGCCGAGCAGGGGCAATCGGGCGGCGACGCGGTGCCGGAGCAGCACCGCATCCGCGCGGCCAAGCGCGAGCAGATGCTCGCCGACGGCGTCGAGCCGTACCCGGTCGCGATCGAACGCACCCACACGCTCGCCGAGATCCGCGCGCAGTTCCCCGACCTGGCGCCCGACACGGAGACGGGCCTCGTCGTCGACGTCGCGGGGCGCGTCATTTTCGTGCGCAACACCGGCAAGCTGTGCTTCGCCACCCTGCAGGAGGGCGACGGCACCCAGCTGCAGGCGATGATCAGCCTCGCCCAGGTGGGCGAGGAGTCGCTGGCCCGCTGGAAGTCGCTGGTCGACCTGGGCGACATCGTCCACGTGCACGGCCAGGTGATCAGCTCCCGGCGCGGCGAGCTGTCCGTGATGGCCGACGCGTGGTCGATGGCGTCGAAGTCGCTGCGGCCGCTGCCGGTGGCGCACAAGGAGATGAACGAGGAATCGCGGGTGCGCCAGCGCTACGTCGACCTCATCGTGCGGCCCGAGGCCCGGCGCATCGCGCGCGAGCGCATCACGGTGCTGCGGGCGCTGCGCGATTCCCTCGACCGGCGCGGGTTCCTCGAGGTCGAGACGCCCATGCTGCAGACCATCCACGGCGGCGCCGCGGCCCGCCCGTTCGTCACGCACTCGAACGCGATGGATATGGACCTGTACCTGCGCATCGCCCCCGAGTTGTTTCTCAAGCGCTGCGTGGTGGGCGGCATCGACCGGGTCTACGAGATCAACCGCAACTTCCGCAACGAGGGCGTCGATTCCACGCACTCGCCCGAGTTCGCGATGCTCGAGACGTACGCCGCGTACGGCACCTACGACGATTCCGCCCGGATGACGCGGGAATTGGTGCAGGAGGTGGCCGATGCCGCCTTCGGCACCCGCCAGGTGACGCTGGCCGACGGCTCGGTGTACGACGTGGACGGCGAGTGGACGACGCTCGAGATGTACCCGTCGCTGTCCGAGGCGCTGGGCGAGGAGATCACGCCCGACACCACCATCGCCGAGCTCACCGCGCACGCCGACAGGCTCGGCGTCGAGGTGCCGGCCACGGCGGTCACCCACGGCAAGCTCGTCGAGGAGCTCTGGGAGCACCTGGTGGGCGACGCCCTGCACGCGCCCACCTTCGTCCGCGATTTCCCGGTGGAGACGTCGCCGCTGACCCGCCAGCACCGCAGCAAGCCCGGCGTCACCGAGAAATGGGACCTCTACGTGCGCGGCTTCGAACTCGCCACCGGTTATTCCGAACTCGTCGACCCCGTCGTGCAGCGCGAGCGTTTCGCGTTGCAGGCGCGGCTGGCCGCCTCGGGCGACGACGAGGCCATGGTGCTCGACGAGGACTTCCTCGCCGCGATGGAGCACGGCATGCCGCCCACCACCGGCACGGGAATGGGGATCGATCGGCTGCTCATGGCGCTCACCGGTCTGGGTATTCGCGAAACCATTCTGTTCCCGCTGGTCAAGCCGCTGCAGGGCTGATCGGCCACGGGTATCCCGGCATGCCGCACGGCTCCCGCGGGCGCACCGGCGCTATTGGGGGGTGTTCATCACCGGACCGATGATCGCGGCGGCGCACGCCGGATTCCGCGGCGGACAATACGGGATTCTTCGGGAATGATGCATTCTGCCTCCGCGCCCGCTACGATCGAAATCGCACAGTAAAGCCACAACACGTGCCCCGTCATGTCCGGCTCGTCGTGCAGTATCCGGCCGTCGGCGGGGGTGCGGACGATCAAAGTGAGGGCTCAATGGCGAAGAAGGTCACGGTGACGCTCATCGACGATCTCGACCGCGAATCCGAGGCTGTCGAGACGGTGGAATTCGGTCTGGACGGCGTGGGGTACGAGATCGATCTCTCCGAGGAGAATGCGGAGAACCTGCGCGAGCAGCTGCGCGATTGGATCATCCATTCGCGCAAGGTGAGCGGACGCAAGCGCGGTCCGCGTGCCGCGGGCGCCCCGCGCTCGGGCGCCAGCAACCGTGAGGAGACGGCCGCCATCCGCCGCTGGGCGCGCGACAACGGCTTCAAGGTCTCGGCCCGCGGCCGCATCCCCAGCGAGGTCCTCGAGGCCTACGCCCAGGCCCACTGACCCCGGCCCGGCACGCCGCTCCCGGTTCCGGGTGCGGCAGGGACCGGTCCCTCTGGCGGGAGGGGCCGGCGGTCCGGGCCGCGGCGCATTCGCAGGCGCCCGCCATCGCGAACTCGCTTCGCGGTGGCGGGCGCCGTGCTAGTTTCGGGCGGTCTGCACAGCCGTACGGGAGGAAACGGGGTATACGCATGCCGTCGACCAGGGGAATCGGGCGGTTCGGCCGCAGAATCGCGGCGCGGGGGGCGCGGGATGCGGCCCGCGGGGGCGGGGGCCGCCTGCGCCGTGCCCTGGTCCGCGGCGGCGTCGCGGCGGCCGCCGGGCTGCTGGCTCTGGGCGTGGCGTCGCCCGCGGCGTCGGCGCCGCTGCCGGTGCCGGCGACGTTCTTCTCCGGCATCGGGCCGGAGCTGCTCCACCCCGGCGGGTCGCTGCCGGGCGTCAACGACTGGACCTGCCGGCCCAGCGCCGAGCATCCCGAGCCGGTGATCCTCGTGCACGGCACCGCCGGCGGGGCGCAGACCAATTGGGGTCCCATGGCCCCGCGCATCAAGAACGCCGGCTATTGCGTCTATGCGCTCACCTATGGGGTCAATCCCGGCACGCCGTGGCCGCTGAGTGCGATGGGCGGGCTCACGAGCATGGAGGATTCGGCGCAGGAACTGGCCGCATTCGTCGACAAGGTGCTGGCCTCCACCGGCGCGCAGAAGGTCGATTTCGTGGGGCACTCGCAGGGCACGCTGATGCCCGATTACTACGTGAAGTTCCTGGGCGGCGCGCCCAAGGTGGACAAGTACATCTCCCTCGCGCCGCTGTGGAAGGGCACCACCGCGGGCGGCGCGAGCGAGTTCACCGCGAAGCTCGACGCCGCGGCCGCCACGAACCCGTCGGCCAAGGCCTATGCCGATCTGCTCGACGAGTACTGCGGGGCATGCTCGGAGATGTCCGCGGGCTCGCCCTTCATCGAGAAGATGAACGCGGGCGGCGTATATGCGCCCGGCGTGCACTACACCAATATCATGACGAAGTACGACGAACTCGTCGTGCCGTGGACTGCCGGGTACGTTGAGGGGCCCGACGCCGTCAATATCGTCGTGCAGGACACCTGCGAGCAGGACTATTCGGATCACCTGGCCATCGCCGCCTCGGTGCGCTCGCAGGCCATGGTCCTCAACGCGCTCGACCCGGCCCACCCCGTGCCGGTGCCGTGCGTGTTCGTCCCCCCGTTCTTCGGCTGATCGGCCGCCCGTGAAGACAGGAAACCCCATGCCCCGGTATTCCCCCGGATCCGTTCGCGGGCGCCTGGCCGCCGCGGCGGCCGCCGTGGCGTCGGCCGCGCTGGCGATCGGCCTCGCCGGCCCCGCCGCGGCCGCGCCGACCGACCCCGTCTCCACGCTCGTCGACGTGGCGATGCCCGAAATCACCGACCCGGGCGGCTCGCTGCCGGGCATGAACGAGTGGGACTGCGCGCCCACGCCCGCGCACCCGGAGCCGGTGATCCTGGTGCACGGCACCTTCGGCGGGCGGCAGATCAACTGGGGCTCGATGACACCGCGCCTCAAGGACGCCGGGTACTGCGTGTTCGCCCTGAACTACGGGGTGAACCCCGGTACGCCGTGGCCGCTCAGCGCCATCGGCGGGCTGACCCGCATGGAGGACTCGGCGCACGAGCTGGCCGCGTTCGTCGACCGGGTGCGCGCCGCGACCGGCGCGCAGAAGGTCGACCTCGTCGGGCACTCGCAGGGCACGCTCATGCCCGACTACTACGTGAAGTTCCTGGGCGGGGCGGCCCAGGTGGACAAGTACGTCTCGCTCGCGCCGCTGTGGCAGGGGACGGCGTCCGGGCCCCTCGGCCGGCCGGGCGCCGGCGCGCCGGGTGATCCGGTCGCCGCGGCGCTGGGCGGGGCGCTGGATTCCGTCTGCGGCGCGTGCGGGCAGATGACGGCCGGCTCGCCGTTCCTCGAGAAGCTGCACGCCGGCGGCATCTACGCGCCGGGCGTGCAGTACACCAACATCATGACCCGCTACGACGGGACGGTTCAGCCGTGGACGTCCGGCTACGTCGAGGGGCCGAACGCGACCAACATCGTGGTGCAGGACGGCTGCGAGCAGGACCGCTCCGACCACTCGGCGCTGCCGGCGTCGGCGCGGGCGCAGGCGCTGGTGCTCAACGCGCTCGATCCGGCCCACCCGGTGCCGGTGCCGTGCGAGGCCGTGGCGCCCTTCGCGGGGTAGGGGGGTCCGGGGGCACCGCCGACCCTGTTCGCTCCCGGCGTACCCGGGGCGGAAGCATCCGCTGACGTGCGGCGTTGTGGAGGGGGTCAGGGCGCAGGGCGTGCGCACGCCGCGATCGTGCGGGTGATGGACTCCGAGGTTGCAGCGCGGACACTACAGTGTCAGGTGGGGTGCTGGCGCCGCCGCGGCTCGTCGGATCACCGGCGGTCGGGGCGGCCGAAGGGCCCCAGCGCAGGCGTTCCCGCAACGGGTTGTGCCAGACCACGGGTAGTGCCAGACCGCAGGCGTCCGGCGCCGCACGGTCCGCCGGTGTCCGGCGGGTACCGGGAGGCGACGGTCCTGCAGCCGAAGATGTGAGGGAGAGCAATGTTCGAGAGGTTTACCGACCGCGCGCGGCGCGTCGTCGTCCTGGCCCAGGAAGAGGCCAGGATGCTCAACCACAATTACATCGGCACCGAGCACATCCTCCTGGGTCTGATCCACGAGGGCGAGGGTGTCGCCGCCAAGGCGCTGGAGTCGCTGGGCATCTCGCTCGAGGGCGTCCGCAGCCAGGTCGAGGAGATCATCGGCCAGGGCCAGCAGGCCCCGTCCGGCCACATCCCGTTCACGCCGCGCGCCAAGAAGGTGCTCGAGCTGAGCCTGCGCGAGGCCCTGCAGCTGGGCCACAACTACATCGGCACCGAGCACATCCTGCT
>CAZDSL010000035.1:0-13940 GCA_964507655.1 uncultured Mycobacteriaceae bacterium
GACCTGTCGCCCGGCATGGTCAAGGTGGCGCTGCGCAACGCGGAGAACCTGGGGCTCGACGTCGACGGCCGCGTCGCCGACGCCGAGACGATCCCCTACGAGGACGACACCTTCGACCTGGTGGTCGGCCACGCGGTGCTGCACCACATCCCCGACGTCGAGCAGTCGCTGCGCGAGGTGCTGCGCGTGCTCAAGCCGGGCGGGCGCTTCGTGTTCGCGGGCGAGCCGTCCACGGTGGGCGACTTCTACGCGCGCTGGCTGAGCCGCGCCACCTGGGCCGCGGCCACCAACATCACGCGGCTGCCGGGCCTGCAGCAGTGGCGCCGGCCGCAGGAGGAGCTCGACGAGTCGTCGCGCGCGGCGGCGCTCGAGGCCGTCGTCGACATCCACACCTTCGACCCCGGCCACCTCGAGGACCTGGCCCGCTCGGCGGGCGGCGCCGAGGTGCACGCCGTCACCGAGGAGTTCGCCGCCGCCATGCTGGGCTGGCCGGTGCGCACCTTCGAGGCCGCGGTGCCGGCGGGCAAGCTCGGCTGGGGCTGGGCGCGCTTCGCCTTCGGCGGCTACAAGCGGCTCACGTGGCTCGACGAGAACGTGCTGCGCCACGTCGTGCCGCGCGAGTTCTTCTACAACGTGCTCGTCACCGGCGTGAAGCCGCAGGGCTGACCCCACGGTGGGGTTCGCATTCACGCTCGGCGACGTCGCCTATCTGCGCTCCGGCGAGGGGCGCGCGGCGCTGACCGAGGTGGACGGATACCCGCTGACCACGCGCACGCACCTGGCCGACGCGGCCGCGGTGCGTGCGCGTTTCGGCGCCCGGGCCCCTGCGCTGCTCGAGACGGTGCGCCTGCGCCGCAGGGCGGCCGCCAAGCTGCCGGACCCCGGGCGGTGGCTGCTCACCGACGACGCCCTGCAGCAGGCCACGCCGCACCCGGTGGCGCGGGCGCGGGCGCGGCGCCTCGCGGGCCGGCGGGTGCACGATGTCACGTGCTCGGTGGGCGCCGAACTCGACGCGCTGGTGGACGAGTGCCCCCTGGTGCTGGGCAGCGACATCGACCCGGTGCGCCTGGCGATGGCGCAGCACAACATCGGCGCCGCGTCGGGCGTGGCACTTCTGCGGGCCGACGCGCTGGCGCCGGTGTCCCGCGGCACCGTGGTGCTCGCCGATCCGGCCCGGCGAGAGGGCGGCCGGCGGCGGCACGATCCGGCGGCGCTGCATCCGCCGCTGCCCGCGCTCATGGACGTCTACGAGGGGCGCGATCTGGCCGTCAAGTGCGCGCCCGGGCTCGACGCCGCGGCGCTGGGCTGGCGCGGCGAGGTGGAGCTGGTCTCGCTCGACGGCGGCGTGCGCGAGGCGTGCCTGTGGTCCGAATCGCTGTCGGAGCCGGGCGTGCGGCGCCGGGCGACGGTGCTGCGCGGCGCCGGGCCTGCCGAGGAGTACACCGACGCGCTGCCCGACGACGTGCCGGAGGCGCCGCCGGGCGAGTGGATCATCGACCCGGACGGGGCCGTCGTGCGGGCCGGGCTGGTGCGGCACTACGCCGCCGCGCACGGCCTGTGGCAGCTCGACCCGCGTATCGCGTACCTCACCGGCGATGCGGTGCCGGCGGGCGTGCGCGGGCACCGGGTGCTCGACCGGGTCCGCTACGCCGACAAGCCGCTGCGGCAGGCGCTGCGCGCGCTCGACTGCGGAGCGCTCGAGATCCTGGTGCGCGGCGTCGACGCCGACCCCGACGTGCTGCGGCGACGGCTCAAGCCGCGCGGGAGCAGGCCGCTGAGCCTCATCATCACCCGCATCGGGAGGTCCGCCACGGTGTTCGTGTGCGACCCGGTCAGCTGAACACCGACACCAGCCCCGCGGAGCCGATCACCGCGACGCGCCCCTCGCCGGTGATGAGCGCGACGCCGGAGTCGCCCCCGGCGGGATCGAGCGGCGCCGTCGTCACCGTGCTGCCGTCGGCGACGTCGAGCACGGTGAGCTGCGGGGCGCCGTCCGCGGCGCGGGTGACCACGTAGCCGAGGCCGTTCGCCGCGACCGCCACGGGCCCCGTCGCCGCCAGGGCCGGGCGCTGCCACACGATGCGCCCCGCGCCGCCCTCGCCGCGCACGGCCACCACCGGCCCCGCGGACGGCCCCGCGGGACCGACCAGCACCAGCCCGCCGGGCGTCACCGACACGGTGCGGCCGGTGGCGAAGTCCAGCGGCACGCTCCAGCGCGGCGCGCCGTCGGCGGTGTCGAGGGCCCACAGCGTGTGCGCACCGTCGAGCACGTACACGGTGGAGCCGTCGTCCGACAGCGCGGGGGCCGAGGCGACGCCGCCGGGCAGCGCGCGGGACCGCCAGCGCTCGGTGATCAGGCCGTCGGCGTCGGCGTCGGGGGAGTCGCGGCGGATGTCGGCGCGATTCGACGGGCCGGCCTCGTAGTGCATGGCGACCAGCACCGCGCCGTCCGCGCCCGGCGCGCGGAACGGGAAGTAGAAGTCGTCGGTGCCGGTGTGCACGGCCGGCGGGAACGCCACCGGGCACCCCGGGCCGGCGTCGGGGCAGTCGGCGAGGCCGGTGTCGGGCGGCGGGGGCCAATCGGCCGGCGCCAGGTCGACCGACGGGGCCAGCTTGCGGCCGGTGCCGGTGCCGAGCACGTTCACCTGGCCGAGGTGCGTCACCGCCAGCACGGCCCGGTAGCGCAGGAACTGCAGCGGCTGCGGCGTGCCGATCACGGGCGTGTGCCAGCGCTGCTGCCCGTAGACGTCGAACGCGTCGGCGCTGCCGAGGTTCCCCGTGTAGACGGCCGCCATCTGGTCGACGAGCGGCGACATGGTCCCGTCGCCGATGTTCTGCCAGCCGCACCACCTCTTGCGGCCGGTGTCGAGGTCGAACGCGAACATCGCGCACCCGCCGTCGGTGCGGGCCGAGACGATGAGCTGCCCGTCGGGGCCGGCGGCGGCGGAGCCGGTGGGCGGGCCGCCGAGCGCGCGCGTCCACTGCAGGCTGAGGGTGCGCGGGCCGTCCACACGCACGGCGTTGGCGCCGTCGCCCTGGGCGTGCGCCGCCGACCAGCCATCCTGGTATGCGGGGATCGGCTGCGCCACGCCCGCGCACGCGCTGGTGCCCACGAGCACGCCGGCCGCGGCGAGGGCGGCGGCGAGGCGGCGACGCCCCGGGCGGGACGGTCGTGACGGCATGGTCGGCTCCTCGGATGCGTCGCGTATGCGCTGCGAGCCTATCGTGCGGCGGCGGGGGGTCCGCCGCGTGAGGCGCGCCGGCGCGGGCGTTAGGCTGACCGACCATGACGAGCATGTGGGGAGCACCGTGGAAGACGCGCTGGCAGGGCGCCCGCCTGCGCGATCCGCAGCAGGCGCGGTTCCTCACCCCCGCCTCGTTGCGGTGGGTGCTGCGCAACAAGGCGTACACGCCGTGGTACCTGGTGCGCTACTACCGCCTCGCCAGGTTCCGGCTGGCCAACCCGCACGTCATCCTGCGCGGGATGGTGTTCCTGGGCAAGAACGTCGAGATCCATTCCACGCCGGGGCTCTCGCGCCTCGAGATCGGCAAGTGGGTGCACATCGGCGACGGCAACGCGGTGCGCTGCCACGAGGGCTCGCTGCGGATCGGCGACAAGGTCGTCTTCGGCAAGGACAACGTGGTCAACTGCTACCTCGACATCGAGATCGGCGCCTCCACGCTGGTGGCCGACTGGTGCTACATCTGCGACTTCGACCACGTCACCGACAACATCCACCTGCCCATCAAGGATCAGGGGATCGTCAAGGCACCGGTGCGCATCGGGCCCGACAACTGGCTGGCCGCCAAGGTGTCGGTGCTCCGCGGGACCATCGTGGGACGCGGCTGCGTGCTCGGGGCCCACGCGGTGGTCAAGGGGGAGATCCCCGACTATTCGATCGCCGTCGGCGCCCCCGCGAAGGTGGTGCGCAACCGCAAGACCGACTGGGAGGACGCGGCCGGCAAGCGCGCCGAGCTCGAGGCCGCGCTGGCCGACATCGAGCGCAAGAAGTCGGCGGGCTGAGCGTCGGGGCCGGTCGACGGCCGGCCCGCCGTCGGCGGGCCGACGGCGGGGAAGGAGTGCCGCGTGCCGCGAATCCTGCGACGTGCGCTGGTCCTGGCCTCCTGGGCCGTCGCGGTGGCGGCGGTCGCGACGGGGGCCATCGCCGCCGCGCTGTGGCTCACGCCGATGCAGCAGGTCGACGCGGCCGGCCAGGAGATCCGCGTGGGAGTGACCGCGCCGTCGTGGTCGCTGTCCGGTCCCGGCGAGGTGGACCTGTTCGGGCAGCGGATCGACACGGCGGTCGACTTCGCCGGGCCGGTGCGGCCGCGCCTGGCGCTCGCACGCATAACCATGGGCGCCCAGCTGAGCCAGTTCGTGTCGGAGGGCGCGGACTCGGCCGCGCAGCAGCTGCAGGACGCGCTCGTGGATGGCTGGACCCGGTTCTTCGCCTGGCAGGTGGTGGTGGCGGGGGCGGCCGCCGTGGTCCTGTTCGGAGCCCTCGCCGGGTGGGCGCGGCGCGGGTGGAAGCGGAGCCTGGCGCTGATCGCCGTCGGCCTGATCGTGACGGAAGGCCTCAACCTGGGGGCGATCATGATCACGGCCTACAGCGCCCCGGACAAGCTGCGCCGGGTGGACTCGCTCACCGCGCTGACCGGCGCCGTGCCGTTGCCTGAGGTCGCGGGGCCGGCGACCCGGGCGGGGGCGGCGGGGGTCTCCCGGGTGGCGGTGATCGGAGACTCCACGGCGGCGGGGCTGGGCAATCCGCCGGTGGAGGACGCCACGGCGGAAGACACGGCGTGCGGACGCAGCCGCAACGCCTTCGCCGTGAGCCTGGCGCGCGCCGACGACTGGGACGTCGCCAACCTCGCGTGCTCGGGCGCCACGATCCGGGACGGCCTGCTGGGGCCGCAGCAGGCGGGCGGCCGCGCGATGCCGCCGCAGCTGGCGACGGATGCCGTGCGGAACGCGGACCTGGTGGTGGTCAGCATCGGCGCCAACGACGTGAACTGGTCGTGGATCCTGCGCCTGTGCGCGGTGTCCGAGGACTGCTCCAGCAGCGCTCTGCAGGCCTATTACCAGCAGCAGCTCGCGGAGTTCAGTCAGGACCTGCTGCAGCTGGTGGCGCAACTCCAGCAGCTGCCCCGGCGCCCGGCCGTCATCATCAACGAGTACTACGACCCGCTCGACGGCGACGTCGACTGCCTGAAGGACACGGGGATGACCGCGAAGAAGGCGCGTACGTTGCGCGGCGACCTCGCGGCGCTGAACCACGTGCTCGAGCGCGCGGCGCGTGCGGCCGGATTCCGCACGGCGTCACCGGATTACACCGGACACGGGGTGTGCAGCGACCAGCCTTACGTCCAGAGCCTGGACGATCCCGCGCCGTTCCACCCGACCCCCGGCGGGCAGTTGGCCATCGCGCTGGCCGTGGAGCAGGCGCTGCGTCAGGCGCCGGGGGACTGACCGCGCGCCGTGCGGCCCGGCGCCGTCACCGGTCGGGCAGGGGGCGGGCGACGATGACCGGGCGTCCCAGCACGCGTGGCGCGTGCCGGCGGGCCCGCGCGTACACCTGTGACGTCTGCGCCGCCACGTGCTCCCAGGTGAACTCGGTGGTGAGCCGCACGTGCGCGCGCCGCGCCAGCTCCTGTGCGCGCCGCGGGTCCTCCAGCGAGCGGCACACGGCCTTGGCGAGGTCGTCCGGGTCGGAGGGCGAGAAGGAGAAGCCCGTCTCGCCGTCGACGACCGCCTCGCCCAGCCCGCCCGCCGTGGAGGCGACGAGCGGCGTGCCCGTGGCCGCGGCCTCGAGGGCGACGATGCCGAACGGTTCGTAGCGGCTGGGCAGCACGATCGCGTCGGCGTCGTGCAGGCGCGCGAGCAGCTCGTCGTGCCCGAGGCGCCCGAGGAAGACCACCGCGTCGGCGACCCCGTGCTCCGCGGCGCCGTCGACCAGCCACTGGTGCTGCGTGCCCTCGCCGGCGATCGTCAGGGTGGTGCCGGGGAAGCTCTCGCGGATCGCGGGCAGCGCGGCGATCGCGTCCTGCACGCCCTTCTCGTACTCGAGGCGGCCCACGTAGAGCAGCCGCGGCGGCGTGTCCCGGCGCCGGCGCTCGAGGAAGGTCCAGGTGTCGAGGTTGATGCCGTTGCGGATGGTGGTGAGGGCGGGCAGGTCGGGGCCGAAGAGCGCGGTGACCTCGTCGTGCATGGACTCCGAGCACACGATGAGCGAGTCGGAGGCGTTGGCCAGCCACCACTCCACCGAGTGCACCTGCCGGTTCATGTTGGACGAGACCCATCCGGCGTGCCGGCCGGCCTCGGTGGCGTGGATGGTGCTCACCAGGGGCACCCCGAAGTGCTCGGCGATGGCGATGGCGGGGTGGGCGACGAGCCAGTCGTGCGCGTGCACCACCTCGGGCGTCCAGGGCTCGCCGGCGCGCGGGCCGTCGAGACGCCCGGCGCCCAGCGCGAGCCCCGCGCGGATCATCGCGTGCCCCATCGCGAGGGTCCACGCCATCATGTCCTCGCCGAAGACGAAGTGCGGCGGATCCTCGGCGACGGCGACGACGCGCACGCCCTCGGCGGTGCGGTCGACGGTGGGGTGCGAGTGCGCGTCGGTGCCCGAGGGGTGACGCGAGAGCACCACCACGTCGTGTCCCTGCGCGGCGAGGCGGGTGGCGAGGTGGTGCACGTGCCGCCCCAGCCCGCCGACGATGACCGGCGGGTACTCCCACGAGACCATGAGGATCCTCATGATGCGCGACCCCCGCCGGTGCGCCGCAGCGCGCGGGCGTCGAGGCCGGGGAACAGCCCGTCGGCGTTGCGCCACGCGGCGGCCAGCGCAGCGGCCCGGGCGTCGTCTCCGGCCGCGCCCGCGGCGGCGATCTCGCGCATGGCGTGCGCGTGCTTGTGGGCACGGTCGCGGGCGTAGCCGGCGGCCGAGTCCTTGCTCACCATGAACGCCCAGTCGCTGGCGATGGACAGCAGCGCCTCGCGCACGGCCTGGTCGGCGACCCGGTCGCGGTGGCGCAGGTCGCCCGGGCGGCCGTCGACGAAGGCGAGCACCTCGTCGACCACCTCGGCGTTGAGCCGCACCAGGTCGGCCACCTGCTCGCCGGCCCACACCCGCCAGTCCTTGCCGGAGCCCCAGGACGATTCCGGCAGGTCTATCGGCTCGCCCACGTAGCCCTGCGCGCGGGCGTCGGCGAGCGTGCCCACGCGGATCCCGGCCTCGGGCAGGGCGCGCAGCAGCCTGTCGAGCCACACGGGCCCCTCGTGCCACCAGTGGCCGTACAGCTCGGTGTCGAACGCGGCGACCACGAGCGCGTCGCGGCCGATCCGCTCCGACTCGGACCGCAGCCGCTCGCGCACCACCTCGACGAAGTCGGCGACGTGCCGGTCGACGGCGGCGTCGGCGAGCGCCGGGTCGTAGGGCTTCTTGCGCTCCGGCGGCGTCGTCTTGCCGGTCACGCGGGCGGGCTTGAGGCCGGTGTCGTGGTCGTAGGTGTGGAAGTCGCGGTAGGCGCCGTGGCCGGGGTAGCCCGACTTGGGCGACCACACCTTGTAGCTCACCGTGAGGTCGCGGCCGAAGGCGACGACGCCGGTGTCGCCGACGGGCCTGCCCAGCGCGGTGTCGCCGCGCAGGGAGGGGCCGTCCACCATGAAGTGGTCGACCCCGGCGTCCGCGTACTCGCGCTCCATCCCCGGGGTGAACGCGCACTCGGGCGCCCACAGCCCGCGCGGGCGCACCCCCCAGCGTCCGCGGGCGTCGTCGAGGCCCTCGGCGAGGGAGAACGTGCGCATGCGGGGGTCGAGCAGCGGCTGGAACGGGTGCGCGAGCGGGCCGCCGAGCAGCTCGATGACCCCGGATTCGACGAGCGGCCGGATCACCGGTGAGCCGCCGTGCCGCCACCGCGACTCGAACAGCTCCAGCGCGCGCGACGAGGCGCGGTGCTCGCGGGCGCCGAGCAGGTGCAGGGCCTCGACGCTGCTCGCGGTGCCGGGCGCGCCGGCCGCGGAGTCCAGCAGCGCGGCCTCGTGGCTGCGCAGGTGCCAATCGCCCAGCCAGTGGAGCATGCCCTCGAGGCTGTGCGGGTCGTCGAGCTGGGCGGCGAGTACGGGGGTGATGCCGAACGAGAGCAGCCCCGTGCGCCCCTCGGAGGCCAGCCGGTCCAGCACCTCGAACACGGGAAGGTAGGACGCCGCCCACGACTGGTAGAGCCACTCCTCGCCGACCGGCCAGCGGCCGTGGTTGGCCAGCCACGGCAGGTGGCTGTGCAGCACCAGGCAGAACATGCCCGGTTCGGTGGGGGACGGCCCGGTCACCGGTCCTTCACCGCCGCGGCGACGAGGTCGAGGCTGGCGTCGATGTCGCCGCTGCGCAGCGTGAAGTCGTCGGCCGTGACGCCGGCGACGTCGGCGCACAGCTCCTCGGGCCAGGGCTCGCCGGCCAGCGCGCGCTCGATCTGCGCGTCGATGAGCGAGCCGCCGTGCTTGGCGTCGAGGGCGGCCAGGCGCGGGCCGTGGTGCACCCCGCGCATCGACTCGACGCGGAAGCCGGCGTTCTCGAGCAGCTCCGTCATCTCGGCGGCGTTGAGCTCGCGGGTGTGGAAGGGGTTGAGCGGGGTGTCGCGGCCGGGGGAGAAGGTGATGCGGTTGGGGGTGCTGATGAGCAGCCGGCCGCCGGGCGCGAGCACGCGGTGGCACTCGCGCAGGAACTGCAGCTGATCCCACAGGTGCTCGATCACCTGCAGGTTCACCACCACGTCGACGGAGCCCGAGGCCACCGGGAGCGTCGCGAGGTTGCCGCGCGTGACGGCCACCGAGGGGTAGCGCCGGGCCACGTGCGCGGTGGCCGAGGCGTCGTAGTCGACGCCGAGGACGCGGGTGGCGACGCGCGAGATCAGCTCGGCGCCGTACCCCTCGCCGAATCCCGCGTCGACGACGACGCGCCCCCGGCACGCATCGAGAAGGTCGAGGTAGACCACCTCGTGGCGCCGGAACCAGTAGTTCTCCTCGGCGATGCCGGGCACGGTCCGCTCCCCGGTGAGGGGGAGCGCGGAGTCGCCGGCAGCGGCCGCGGCCGCCCGGTCTGCAGTGTCGGTCACCCGTTGCACGCTAGTAGGTCCTCCTCGGCCGGGGCGATCCACGGTGCGGTGCCCGCAGGTTTCGGGGCTTGCGTTCAGGTTACCGACTAGTAACATGTGCGTGGGGGTTGCATGGCGGGACGGCTCCGCGATGCGCTAGAACTGGCAGTGGCAGTTTCACCCCCGGCCCGCTGGCGCAGGCGTTCAACCATGCGGCGCAAGGGTGACCGCAGACACCACAGGAGGTCGGAGAAGACCGATGCCAAACATTGTCGTACTGATCAAGCAGGTTCCGGACACGTGGTCGGAGCGCAAGCTCACCGATGGCGACTTCACCCTCGACCGCGAGGCCGCGGACGCGGTGCTGGACGAGATCAACGAGCGCGCGGTCGAGGAAGCCCTCCAGATCAAGGAGGCGCAGGGCGGCGAGGTGACGGTGCTGTGCGCCGGCCCCGAGCGCGCCACCGAGGCCATCCGCAAGGCGCTGTCGATGGGCGCCGACAAGGCCGTCCACCTCAAGGACGACGCCCTGCACGGCTCCGACGCGATCCAGACCTCCTGGGCGCTCGCCGCCGCCATCGGCCAGATCGAGGGCGCCGAGCTCATCATCGCCGGCAACGAGGCCACCGACGGCCGCACCGGCGCCGTGCCGGCGATCATCGCCGAGTACCTGGGCATCCCGCAGCTCACGCACATGCGCAGCCTCACCATCGCCGACGGCAAGGCCACCGGCGAGCGCGAGACGGACGAGGGCACCTTCGAGCTCGAGGCGACGCTCCCCGCGATCGTCAGCGTCACCGAGAAGATCAACGAGCCCCGGTTCCCGTCCTTCAAGGGCATCATGGCCGCGAAGAAGAAGGAAGTGCAGGTCTTCTCCCTGGCCGAGATCGGCGTCGACCCCGAGACGGTGGGCGTCGCCAACGCGGGCACCGTGGTCACGGCCTCCACGCCGAAGCCGCCGCGCACCGCGGGCGAGAAGGTCGCGGACGAGGGCGAGGGCGGCAACGACGTCGCCAAGTACCTCATCGGCCAGAAGATCATCTGACCGGCGCCCCGCCCGACCATCCGACCACACAAGGAGTAAACCGAAATGGCAGAGGTACTCGTCCTCGTCGAGCATGCCGAGGGTGCGCCGAAGAAGGTCACCACCGAGCTCATCACCGCCGCCCGCGCCCTGGGTGAGCCGGCCGCCGTCGTCACCGGCCCCGCCGGCACCACCGACGCGCTGGCCGACGCGCTCACCGCCGCCGGCGCCGAGAAGATCTACGCCGCCGAGTCCGACTCGGTCGACGGCCACCTGGTCACCCCCAAGGTCGACGTCCTCGCGACGCTCGCCGAGTCGGCCGCCCCGGCCGCGATCCTCATCCCCGCCAGCGTCGAGGGCAAGGAGGTCGCCGGTCGCCTGGCGGCCCGCATCGGCTCCGGCCTGCTGGGCGACGTCGTCGAGGTCAAGCCGGACGGCTCCGTCGTCCACTCGATCTTCGGCGGCGCGTTCACGGTGGACGCCAAGGCCACCGGCGACCTGCCGGTGATCACCGTCCGCCCGGGCTCCGTCGAGGTGCAGGCCCAGGCCGGCGCCGGCACGCGCGAGGACGTCGCGGTGCCCGAGGCCGCCGAGAACGCCACCAAGGTCACCGCGCGCCACCCCGTGGTCGGCGGCGACCGCCCGGAGCTCACCGAGGCCACCATCGTCGTCTCCGGCGGCCGCGGCGTGGCGTCGGCGGAGAACTTCGAGAAGGTCATCGAGCCGCTGGCCGACGCGCTCGGCGCGGCCGTGGGCGCCTCGCGCGCCGCCGTCGACTCCGGCTACTACCCGGGCCAGTTCCAGGTGGGCCAGACGGGCAAGACGGTCTCGCCGCAGCTGTACATCGCGCTCGGCATCTCGGGCGCCATCCAGCACCGCGCGGGCATGCAGACGTCCAAGACGATCGTCGCGATCAACAAGGACGAGGAGGCCCCGATCTTCGAGATCTCCGACTACGGCATCGTGGGCGACCTCTTCAACGTCGCACCGCAGCTGACGGAGGCGGTCAAGGCCCACAAGGGCTGATCCCCCGCAGCGGCCGCCGCGGCCCCGTCCCCTCCGCCGAGGGGGCGGGGCCGCACGGCTATCCTGGCAGCGAGATGAACTCGTCCGATCCGCGCTCCCGGTCCGCCGGCGCCGTCTACCTCGATCACGCCGCATCGACGCCGATGCGGCCGTCCGCCACGGCGGCCATGGTGGAGGCGTTCGGCCTCGTGGGCAACGCCGCGTCGCTGCACGGTTCGGGCCGGTCGGCGCGGCGCCGGGTGGAGGAGTCGCGCGAGGCGCTCGCCGCCGTGCTGGGGGCGCGCCCGTCCGAGGTCGTGTTCACCGCGGGCGGCACCGAGTCGGACAACCTCGCGGTCAAGGGCATCTACTGGGCGCGCAGGGCCGCGGATCCGCGCCGGCGCCGCATCATGGCCGGCGCCGTCGAGCACCATGCGGTGCTCGACGCGGTCGAGTGGCTGGCGGAGCACTCGGGCGCCCTCGTCACGTGGCTGCCCGTGGACGGGGCCGGCCGGGTGCTGCCGGAGGTGCTGCGCGAGGCGCTCGCCGCGCACGCCGACGAGACGGCCCTGGTCACGGTCATGTGGGCCAACAACGAGGTGGGCACCGTCAACCCCGTGGCGGAGCTGGCCGCGGTGGCGCAGGAGCACGGGGTGCCCCTGCACACCGACGCGATCCAGGCCGTCGGCCACCTGCCGGTCGACTTCGCGCTGCCGGGCCTGTCGGCGCTGAGCATCGCCGCCCACAAGTTCGGCGGGCCGCAGGGCACGGGCGCGCTGCTGCTGCGGCGCGACGTCGCCTGCACTCCGCTGCTGCACGGCGGCGGCCACGAGCGCGAGGTGCGGTCGGGCACGGTCGACGCCGCGGGCGTGGCCGGCATGGCCGCCGCGGCGGTGGCGGCCGGCGAGCAACGCGAGGCCGAGGCGGCGCGCACCCGCGCGCTGCGCGAGGCGCTGATCGCCGGGGTCCGCGCGATGGTGCCCGACGTCCTCGTCAACGGCGGCGGCGAGATGCTGCCGACGATCGCGCACATGACCTTCCCGGGCTGCGAGGGCGATTCGCTGCTCATGCTCCTCGACGCGGCCGGCGTGGAGTGCTCCACGGGGTCGGCGTGCACGGCCGGGGTGCCGCAGGCCAGCCACGTGCTCATCGGCATGGGCATGGACCCGTCGGTGGCCCGCGGATCGCTGCGCTTCTCGCTGGGGCACACCTCGACGCGCGCCGACGTCGACCGGGCGCTCGAGGTTCTGCCCGCCGTGGTGCGGCGGGCGCGGGCGGCGGGCATGGCGGACGGGCGGCGCCGCGTGCGCGGGGCCGCGGCCGGAACGGGACAGGAGTGGACGCGATGAGGGTGCTGGCGGCGATGAGCGGCGGGGTGGACTCGGCCGTGGCGGCGGCCCGCGCCGTGGACGCCGGGCACGAGGTGGTGGGTGTGCACCTGGCGCTGTCGACGGCGCCCGGCACGCTGCGCACCGGCTCGCGCGGGTGCTGCTCGCGCGAGGACGCCGGCGACGCCCAGCGCGCCGCCGACGTGCTGGGCATCCCGTTCTACGTGTGGGACTTCGCCGAGCGGTTCCGCGAGGACGTCATCGACGAGTTCGTCGAGGCCTACGCGGCCGGCGAGACGCCCAACCCGTGCCTGCGCTGCAATGAGAAGATCAAGTTCGCGGCCGTGGCGGAGCGCGCCTTCGCGCTGGGCTTCGACGCCGTCGCCACCGGGCACTACGCGCGGCTGGAGGACGGCGTGCTGCGGCGCGCTGTGGACGCCGGCAAGGACCAGTCGTACGTGCTGGGGGTGCTCACCGCCGAGCAGCTCGCGCGGGCGATGTTCCCGGTGGGCGACACCCCGAAGCCCGACATCCGCGCGGAGGCGGCCCGCCGCGGCCTCGCCGTCGCCGACAAGCCCGACAGCCACGACATCTGCTTCATCCCCACCGGCGACACCCGCGCCTTCCTCGGCGAGCGCATCGGCGTGCGGCCGGGCGCGCTGGTGGACGCCGGCACGGGCGCCGAGCTGGGCCGGCACGAGGGCGTGCACGGCTTCACGGTGGGCCAGCGCAAGGGGCTGGGGCTGGAGCATCCGGCGCCCGACGGGCGGCCCCGGTACGTCACCGGCATCGACCCCGACTCGGGCACGGTCACCGTGGGCCACGCGGAGGACCTCGACGTGTGGGCCATCGAGGCCCGCGACCCGCGCTGGGCGGTGCGGGAGGCGCCGCGGGGCAGGTTCGCCTGCGACGTGCAGGTGCGCGCGCACGGCGGCGTGGCCCCGGCGGAGGCGGAGCTGGTGGACGGCGTGCTGCGCATCGCGCTGCGGTCGCCCCTCACGGGCGTGGCGCGCGGACAGGCGGCGGTGCTCTACCGGCGCGACCCGGCCGGCGACGCGGTGCTGGGCAGCGGCACCATCTGCGGCACCGGCCACGCGGCCCGGTGAGGGGCCCGTCCGCGCTCGCGGGGGGAGCGGCCACCGGCATCGGCTCGTGGCCGGGCACCGACGAGCACGAGGCCGCCCGCGTGATCGTGGGCGAGCTGCCCGCGCTGCCGCACCTGCCCGAGCTGCCCGCCCGCGGCCTCGGCGCCGACATGCTGGGGCGCGTGACGGCGCTGCTGGTCGACCTGCCCGTCGACGCCTCGCTCACCGGCTACCGGCTGGCCCCGCGCGGCGGCCACGCCCAGCGCACCGCGCGCGCCCATCTCGCGCGCGACCTGGACGCCGTGGAGGAGGCGCTCGAGCGCGCGGGCCTGCGCGGCGCGGGCGGCGCCTTCAAGGTGCAGGCCGCGGGGCCCGTGACGGCCGCGGCCGGCCTGGAGCTGCGCACCGGGCGGC
>CAZDSL010000036.1:0-1239 GCA_964507655.1 uncultured Mycobacteriaceae bacterium
ATGCCGTCGGAACCGTCTGAAGTGGGTGTCATTGCGCGCGTCCTTCCGTCGACCGCGGACAACTCCTCTTCTTGTGGTCTACCTCACGCGCGCGGCAGGCGCCAGGAGTTCTCCCACGCAGGCGCCGCCCGCGGCGGCAGCGGCCTCCCTCCCGGTGTGTTCGGCGGCATACTGGCCCGCGACGAACTGACATGATCGCGTGTCATCTTGGCGCGCGGGCGGAGGAGGGCCGGATGGCAGCACGTGCGAGCGGGCGGGTGGCGGGCAGCGCCGTCGCCGTCACGGGAGGCGCCCAGGGCATCGGCCGCGAGATCGCGCGGCAGCTCGCCGAGGCCGGGGCGCGGGTCGTCATCGGCGACAGGGACGTGGAGGCGGCGCGGGCCGCGGCCGAGCAGATCGGGGCGCGGGCGCTGCCGCTCGACGTCACCGACACGGCATCGTTCCGCGCGTTCCTCGACGGCGCGCAGGAGGCGCTCGGCCCGCTCGACGTGCTGGTCAACAACGCGGGCGTGATGTGGGTGGGCCCGTTCGAGGAGGAGCCCGACGCCGCCACCGCCGCGATGCTCGCCGTCAACCTGCACGGCGTCATCCGGGGCGTGCGGCTGGCCGCGCCGGCGATGCGGGAGCGGGGCCGCGGGCACATCGTCACCGTCGCCTCGGCCGCGGCACGGCTCGCTCCTCCCGGCGAATCCACGTACGCCGCAACCAAACACGGGGTTCTCGGTTACCTCACCGGCGTGCGCGAGGAGCTGCGCGGCAGCGGTGTGCGGCTCACGGCGATCATGCCGGGCGTGGTGGACACGGCGCTGGCCGCGGGGACGGCGTCGGGCGCGGCGCGGCTGCTGCAGCCGTCGGACGTCGCCGCCGCGGTGGTGGGTGCGGTGCAGCGCCCGCGCTTCGAGGTGACGGTGCCCGGCTACATCGGCCCGCTGGCCCGGGCGGCGGCGCTGCTGCCCCAGGGCCTGCGCGACGCGGTGCTGCGCCGGATGGTGCCGAACCAGGTGGCGGCCACCCGCGGCCGCACCGACCGCGTCGCCTACGAGACCGGCGCGCTGGCGCCCCCGCATGCCCCTGCCGACGAGACCGCCCCGACCGAGACCCGAGGAGACGATCGATGACCGGCCCGGCTCCCCGCCGGGGCTGAGCGCGCGGAACGGGCGGCGTCAGCGCGCACTCTCGTCCACCGCCGCGACCGCCTCGGGCGCGGCGCCTGCATCCGGGTGCTCGGCGGGGGCGTCC
>CAZDSL010000036.1:1339-2497 GCA_964507655.1 uncultured Mycobacteriaceae bacterium
TCCAGGTGCCCGGTGCCGCCCAGGTCCTCGGGCGCGCCGTGCGGCGAGGCGCCCGTCCACCGCCACACCACCGATGGCCGCCCGGTGGCCTGGATGCGCATGCGCTCCTCGGTGCGCTCGAGCCCGGGCAGCATCTTGAGCGTGCGGTTGAGGTTGCCGGCGTCGGGGCGCGCGCCCAGCAGCTCGGCGGTGATCTCCACGGCGAACGTCGCGGGGAACTTGGGGCCGGTGATGGCGCGGGTGAACCGGTCGTGGCGCCATAGGATGCCGCCGAGGATCCGTCGGCCGTGGTAGACGATGCGGTCGTGGTCGAAGGCCAGGTCGGTGGCCTCGTCGAAGCCCAGCCAGTGCACGTCGATGTCGTCGGTGGGCGTGTAGTCCCGCGCACCCACCACCGCCCACATCGCCACCGACAGCGTGGGCCCGCGGGGGTCTCGGCTGGGCTCGTCGAACACGGCCAGCTGGCCGACGTCAACGATCGCGTCCTCGGGGATCCCCAGCTTGACCTGCGCGGCGCGGCGGGCGCCGTCCTGCAGCCGCTCCCCGGAGCGCAGCAGCACGCCCGGCAGCGCGAGGCGGCCGGTGTAGGGCTCGCGGCGCCGCGGCGCCACGGCCAGGCGGAGCTTGCCGGGGTACGGGTTGCCGAAGCGCAGCACCACCACGTCGACCGACACCGAGGACTGTTCCATGACCCGACAATCGTAGAGGCCGCGGTGTGCGGCGGCGTGCAGGTGCGGCGGGTGGCGAGTCCGGCGGCGCCCCCGGTTCGACACGGCGGCCGGTTCCTGGTGCCATCGAGGCATGACGCCGCACCGCCGAGGGACCCCGCCCCAGCCACGCACACGCCGCCGGGCCGCCGCGGCGGCCGCGCTCGCCGCCGTCGTGGCGCTGCTGCTCGCAGGCTGCGGGGTGTTCGGCTCCGACGACGACGGCGCGCTCGACCGGTTCGCCGCCGCCTTCAACAAGGGCGACGCCGCGGCCGCCGCCGCCCTCACCACCGACCCGGCCGCCGCGCAGCAGACGCTGCAGGCGGTGTTCGACGGGATCGGCGACACCCAGGCGCACATGGACGCGCCCGACGACCCGCCGCCCGCCGGGCAGAGCGTGCCCACGCGGTTCGACTGGACGGTGCCCCACGGCGCCGGGGAGACCGGGTCG